>JAYVCM010000473.1:0-19100 GCA_043749955.1 Limisphaerales bacterium
CGGCGGAAATTCCGGCAACGCGTGGGACCTGAACACCACCGCAAACTGGGTGGATACGAACAACGCCGCGACCGTTTTCACCAACGGCGACAACGTGCTGTTCGACAACACCAGCGGAACCAACCCGACGCCGAACGTGAGCGTTGCGTTGACGCCCGCGTCCGTCAGCGTGATCTCTTCCAGCAATTTCACCTTCAGCGGCGTTGGCTCCTTCAACGGCACGATGCAGCTCATCAAGGCGGGCTCCGGCAATTTGACCGTGAACACCACGAACAGTTTCACCGGCCAGGTGTCACTTTCGGCGGGAAAAATTATCATGGGCAATGCGGGCGCATCGCTCGGCAGCGGCACGTTGCAGATGAATGGCGGCACGATCCAACTGGCGAGCGGTGGCACGCTGGCTAACCCCGTCAACGTCGTTGCGCCCAGCACGGTCACCACCAGCGGGAACACGACATTCGGCGCCGCCATCGCCGGCAGCAGCACGCTCACCGTCACAAGCGGCAACGTGCTCACGTTCCAGTCGGTCGTCACCGGCTTCACCGGCACGGTGGCGATGGGCAACAGCACGGGATATTTGCGCTTCAACCAGGGCGGCACGCAGGGCGTCCCGAACGGCACGGTGGACGCCGGCACCAACACGGCCAAGATTGAAAACCGCCTGACCGGCGGCGGCACCATTTATCTGGGCGCGCTCACCGGCGGGACGGGAACAAAACTCATCGCGTCCGACCAAAGTTCAAATCCCGGCACGATTGACACCTATGTCGTCGGCGCGCTTAATCTTGACAGCACATTTGCCGGAACCATTTCCGATTTCGGGCAGGCGCAATTGCTCGCCCTCACAAAAGTCGGCGCGGGCACATGGACTTTGAGCGGCACAAATATTTATTCCGGCCGGACTTCCATCGGGGCGGGCACGCTGCAAATCCTCGGCTCAATCACCACGACAAATGTTCTCGTCGTCTCCAACACCGCCACCCTGGATCTGCCCGGCAGCCTCGCCACGACGACGTTGCAGATCAATGCCGGCGGCACGCTCACCGGTTGCGGCACGCTCACGGGAAATTTGCTGAACAACGGAACCGTCCTCGCCAACTGCGGCGGCACGATGCAGATCACCGGCAACGTGACGAACAACGGCACGATGCAGTTCCTCAGCGGCTCCGGCCTCGCCGTCACTGGCACGTTTGTCAACAACGGCCTGCTCGACCTGCTCTCCGGCGCGCAAGCTCTGCCGGTAAATTTCATCAACAACGGCACGGTGCTGCTCGCGACGAACATCGTTGTCACGTCCTTCACCAAAACCGGCGGCAGCATTTCGCTGACGATCTACGGCTACGACGACCACACCTACCAGTTGCAGCGCACCGCGACGCTCAACAACGCAAGCTGGCAGAACATCGGCCCGTCGCAAGATGGCACGGGCGCGCCAATCACTTTTACCGACTCGCCCGGCGGCGGGCAGAATTTCTACCGCGTGGCCGTGTCGCCGTGAACGCGGACGTTAAGCGGCGCGGGCATGACGCTCCAAGCCAAAGGGGTATTTTAGCTGCAAAAAAAGATTGGTGCGTGTAGTTTCGGGGCATCACCCAACGCCCATGAAAATTCTCGTCTGTTCCATCGCCTTCGCCATAATCGGTTTCAACCTTATGGCTCAAACCAACTCGCCTGCGCCGGCCAGCCCGGACAACCTGACCTCCGCAGTCTATGACTGGGAGAAAATGAAACCCGCCGTGGTCACCAACGGCGTGCGCCGCGCGCTGTTTGACGGGCCGACCGCGACGGTGGACAAGCTGCATTGCCACATCACCACGCTCAATCCCGGCGAAGTCAGCAGCGCCCCGCGCCTCCATCTGCAGGAGGAAATCATCATCGTCAAGGAAGGCACCATTGAGGCGGTGTTCGACGGTAAAACGGAAACCGCGCCGGCGGGTTCGGTGATTTTTTTCAACAGCCACACGGTCACGCAACTGCGCAATCCCGGCAAAGTTCCCGCGACTTACACCGTGGTTTATTATCTCACGCCGCGGACGCCCAAAGAATGACGGCGCAAAGCCCGTGGCGGCAGATCCACGGTGGAAAAACTTTTATTCCGTCCCCACCGGCCGGCGCGACGATTTCTTGTCGGCGTGATGCGACTTGTCGGCGAGCATTTTATTTTTGGCGCGGCGGGAGCGCTTGCGTTTCTGGCGGCGGATTTTTTCGATCTCGGCGCGCTGCGCGGCCACGAAGCCGTTCTTCTTTTCTTCGATCTTGTCCAGCAGCAGCCGGCGGGCGAAGAAACGGTTCATGCCCTGCTGGCGCGTCTCCTGGCATTTCACCTGCACCCCGGTCGGGCGATGCAGGAGCATGACGCAGGTGGAAACCTTGTTCACGTTCTGCCCGCCGTGGCCGCCGGAACGGACGAAGGATTCCTCGATGTCCGCCTCGCGCACGCCCAGCGCGGCCATGCGCAACGCGAGTTGGTTTTCTTTTTCAAGGCTGATGGGGAACGCGCTCATGGAGCCATTGTAGCGACGGCCGGCGGCCGTCGCAAAACTTTTACGAGGCCCCAACTTTGTAGGCGACGAGGTGACGAGTCTCGAACTAAAAAATATTTGAGACTCCTCACGTCGTCTCCTACAAATTCAAACCACCGTCAGCGGGCCGTCGAAAAAGGTGAGGCTGATGACTTCCGTCTTCGCGACGTGCGGGCCGTGCGGCACGCCTTTGGGCGCGAAGAACAGCGCGCCGTTCTGGTAGGTCACGCCGGATTCGTCCCATTCGCCGGAGAGGACGTAAGCCCATTCGTTCGCGAGCGGATGCGTGTGCGCGGGGATGGTGCTGCCGGCGGAAAATTTCCGTAGCACCACCACGCCGCCGGTGTCGGGGTTTTTGTGCAGCACCTTCAGCTCCACGCCCGCATAGGGGCCGGGCTGCCATGGCTTGTCTTGGGCGAGCGCGAGGTAGGGAAACATCGTCGCGGATGATTGCCGGGAAATTTTTCCGCGTCAAGCAGCGGCGGGCATCCTGCCTGCCGTAGAGCCGTGGCTTCTCCACCCTCCGCAGTAGGCCTGCCACGGAGGACGGGCAGCCCGGCGGAAAAATTTTCAACAACAAAGGAACAAAGGAACGAAGAAAATGTTTCCAGCTTGGTTCCTTGGTTTCTTGGTGGTTCAAAATTATTCGTGCGCTGGTTCCGGGCGGCAGGATGCGCGCCCTCTACGTCAGGCAGGATGCCCGACGCCACATGGCTGCCGTGACGCGTTTTTTGACGGCGATAAATACAAAGTCTGTTTTAGAAAAAGGCGATATATCTTAACCCCATGTTTCACCGATGGTATGCCGGCTGGCGCATTTGCCCGTTGACACCCGGTTAAAAGTAATGAATTGTTACCACCATGAAGACGCTGGACACCATCACCATCACCGAAAAAGGACAGGCGCAGTTTCCCGCCAGTTGGCGCAAACGCGCCGGCCTCGCGCACGGCGGGCCGTGCGACGTGCGGCTGATGGACGATGGCCGGCAGAGCCTCCTCATCACGCCGCGCGTCCAGAAACGGCGCGGCGCCGTGGGCCTGTTGAAGCACCTGGAATCCTTCACCGTCCCGTTTCCGACGGTGGCACGCCACACCATGCCGTTCAAATGAGCTGATTTCGGAGCGCGGCATTTATGCCGCTTCATCGTGATCTTGCCAATGAGCGTTGAAGCGGGCTGAAGCCCGCGCTCCCCGCATCAAATGAAAGCCCCACCAAATGAGCTACCTGATTGACACCAACATCATTTCCCGCTTCCACAAAAAAAGTGCGCCGGGAAAACTGCGCGCGTGGCTGGCCGCGCATGAGGCGGAATGTTTCATCAGCACGGTCACGATTGCGGAGATGCGCTACGGCGTGGAACTGGCCGGCGCGGCCCACCGGCCCGCGCTCGCGGAACAGGTGGCCCGCACGGAAAAAGATTTTGCCGAGGCGATTGAACCCGTGGACACCGACTGCCTGCTGGAATGGAAGCGGGTGTTTGCCTTCCTGAAATCCCTCCGCCGCACGCTGCCGTGCGAAGACACCCTGCTCGCGGCGCAATGTCTCGCCAAGGGCCACACATTGATCACCGAAAACGAGAAACATTTTACCGTGCTGGCCCCCTTGGGCTTGAAGGTGAAAAATCCGTTGGCATAAAAAAATTGCCCGTGCAGTTCACCACGCCACCGTCCGGTTGTGTTTCTATCTCACAATTGTCGTGCGAATCACCAGCGGCTGAAAATCCACCGGACGCGGCGAACGTTTCTCCCTCTCCGCTCCATCGGATGGAGGGGAGCAGCGACAGCGAGCCAGGCATCCGGTGAGGTGAGTCGTCACACCAATTAACTTTCCGGGTGTTTGCAGAAATATTTTGTGTCACGCTCGCCCTCACCCTAACCCTCTCCCCCGGGGAGAGGGGACAGCCGTTGACCGCTTTCGGCGCTCGTCGCGAAATTTTGCGTAAAAGAAATATCCGACCGCAAGGCAAACGGCCAAAATGAATGGTGATGCAAACAACAGTTTTCTTGAGAGCGGAGGGTGCTGTCCCATTGAAGAAGCAATGAAATATTTCAAGCCCTCAATTTTATTTTGGAGCAGCGCGGTTTGCGGTGAATTGAGAGCAATGGCTTTTTCAAAAGCTTTTGCGGCCAAATTGTAGTCGCGCTTTTTCCATGCGGCGATGCCGAGCATGGTGGCACAGGCTGGCTCTTGGGGATTCATCTGCGCCATGTAAATCACGCCCGCTTCCAAATTTGTAATTTCTCCAAGATTCCAATTGGTGCGATAGGCAGGCTTCGCTTCTAAAGCCGAAACTTCAGCCATCGATTGAAACGAATCCAAACTCCATTTGGAAAAATCCGTTTGGGAAAGCTCTGCCAAGTCCTTTTCAGCTTCAGCCAATCCGTTTGTGTAATCCGATTGTGCCATTCCAGAAATGAACTCTTCATAAAATCCTTCCATTCTGCCCTTATAGGCCATCAAGAAAGGAATCGTCAACTCATCCACATAAACGTGCCGCGACTGATACTTGGCGTCCCGCATCAGGTATTGCAGCAGCGCAAGATGGTATTTTTCCAAACCAAAATGCGCGGCGGGATTGATTTCCAGATCGCGCGCAATTTCCTTTTCCGCCTCGGCGTAGCGGCCCAGCAGATGATAAGCGGTGCCGAGATTCGCGTGGAGGCCGTAGTCATTCGGAAATTTTCCCGCGACCGGCTCCAGCAGTTTCGCGGCTTCGGCGGGCTGGTTCAAACGGAGATGCGCCCCGGCGAGATTGTTCCACCAGTCGGCGCTGGTTTCGTTGCGGCTGGCTTCCAATTCTTTGATGCGCGCAGATAATTTATTTGTATCCTCGGTAATAGATGGTTGACCGAGAATGGCGGTGGCGAGATCGTGACTGCGGGATTTCTCGTGCGAAAGCGAATCGGCGTCCCAGATGCAAGCGCGGGCGGTCAGAGTAAACCACGCCAAAATCAAAATGCAGGACGACGTTTTCATCGGATCAGCCTGCCGCATAATTGGAAGTTTCTCAAATCTTCCCCACCGCCGCCTTCACGCGTTCCGCAGTGAGCGGAAGTTGCAACAGCCGCGCGCCGGTCGCGTCGAAAACGCCGTTGGCCACGAGCGCGCCCATCAGGATGATCGCCGGTTCGCCGCCGCCTTGCGGGGCGAGGTCGTCGTTCTTGATGAAGACGTGTTCGATCTTCGGCATCCACGAGAAGCGCGGGAGTTCGTAGGTGTCGTAGTTCGTGTCGAGAATTTCGCCGCCCTTGAAATGCACTTCCTCGGTGAGCGCGTAGCCGAGGCCCATCGCCACGCAGCCTTCGAGTTGGATGAGCGCGCCTTCGGGATTGATGACCACGCCCATGTCCTGCGCGATGACGACGCGCTTCACCTGCACGCCGCCGGTGGCTTTGTCCACGGTGAGTTCGCAGATGCCCGCGACGTAAGTTCCCGCGTCCACGCCGCACGCCACGCCGAGTCCGCGCTGGCTCGGAAATTTTTTAGCCGCCGTCCAGCCGAATTTTTCCGCCGCCGCCTTGAGCACGCGGATCATCCGCTCGTCCTTCAAGTTGTCCAGGCGGAATTGCACCGGGTCAACGCCCGCGCCCGCCGCCATCGCCTCGATGTGCGCCTCGCGCGCGAAGGTGTTCGTGTTGTTGCCGGGCGCGCGCCACGAGCCGGTCGCGAACGGATGCACCTCGCGCGCCGAGCCAAAACCCGCGCCGCGCGATGCGGTGCGGTGGTTCGGCACGGAATAAAATTGCTGCGCGCCACGGTCGCCCGCGAAATAAACGTCGTAATCCCAGAACGCCATCTTGCCGTCCCCGTCCACGCCGGAATTGATTTTCACCACGGCGGCGGGGCGGAACGTGTCGTAGAAAAATTCCTCCTCGCGACTCCACATGACCTGAACCGGTTTGCCAACGGCCTTCGCGAGCCGCGCGGCTTCGACGGCCTGCTGGTTGTCCGTCTTGCCGCCGAATCCGCCGCCGACGTAGGGCGTGATGATGCGGACTTTTTCCTGCGGAAAACCGATGGCGCCGGCGACGCGTTCGCGCGCACCAAACGGATTTTGCGTGGCGACCCAAAGCGTCGCGTGGTCGCCCTCGATCTGGCACAGCGCGGCGTGCGTCTCCATCGGCGAGTGCGCGACGTAACCGTCGAGATACGTCGCCTCAAATTTTTTCTTCGCGGAATTTTTTCCCGCGTCGAGGTCGCCGCCGGATTTGATCACGCGCGGATCGGGCGCAATTTTTTGGAAATGGTCGAAAACAGTCTTGTCGTCGAACTTCGCCTCGGGCTTGTCCCATTCGGCCTTGATTTTGCCGAGCGCGGTGTCGGCCACGTCAGGAAACTCATGCAGCACCGCGATGAAATCACCGTCCTGATGCAACTGCGCGCCGGAAATTTCCTTCACCGCCGCCGTGTCCGCGCTCTTGAGCTTCGCGCCGTGCATCGGCGGACGCAAAATTTTCGCATACAACATTCCCGGCACATGGATGTCTGCCGCGTATTTGGCCGCGCCGTTGACCTTCTGTTCGCCGTCGCGCCGCGTGTGCGACACTCCGTTCACCTTGAAGTCCGCCGGTTTTTTCAACGCCGGTTTGGTTTCGAGGTGACGCTCGATTTTTTGCCCCTTCGCGAGTTCGCCGTAAGTGGCGCGGTTTTTATCATTTCCTTTTTCAAAAATCACACCGTCCTTCACGACGAGATTTTCCGCCGGCACTTTTAATTTCTCCGCCGCGAGCGAAATCAAAACGCCGCGCGCTTCCGCCGCCGCCGCGCGCAACGGCGGCCCGAACCCGCGCGTGGTCATCGAACCCCAGGTGCCGGCGTCCCACGGCACTTCGTCGGTGTCGCCGAGCTTGATGTCCACGGACGCGAGCGGCACGTCCAGCTCCTCCGCGACCATCTGCGGCAGCGACGTGATGATGCCCTGGCCCATCTCGATCTTGCTCGAAAGCACCGTCACGCGTCCGTCCTCGCCGATGCGGAGAAACGCGTTGAAGTCGCTCGGCCCGCGCGGACGGTTGCGCACCGGCGCGCCTTCCTGCGCGAACAGCACTTCGTGCATCGCCACAAAAATCATGATGCCGCCGCCCACGCGCTTGAGAAAATCCCGGCGGTTGCTGGCGAAAATGTCCTCCACGCCGCCGAGGTCGCGGAAATTGTGGATCAGATAATCGTCGGTTTTCATTTTGCAGCTCCTTTCAATTCCTTCGCCGCCTGCTGGATCGCCGCGACGATGCGGACGTGCGCGCCGCAGCGGCAGAAATTTTTCTCCATGCCCGACACGATTTGTTTTTCCGTCGGCTGCGGATTCATCCGCAAAAGATTCACGCCCGTCATGATCATGCCCGGCGTGCAGAAGCCGCATTGCATCCCGTCGTGATCCATGAACGCCTGTTGCAGCGGATGCAGTTTTCCATTTTGCGCGAGACCCTCGATGGTCGTGACCTCCTTGCCCGCGACATCCTTCACCTGCAACTGGCACGAACGCGCCGCGCGGCCGTTCAGCAGAATCGTGCAGCAGCCGCAATGGCCCTCGCCGCAGCCGTATTTCGTGCCCGTCAGCGCGAGGTCGCTGCGCAGCACCCACAGCAACGCGCGCTCGCCGTCCACGGCCAGATCCACCGGCTGGTCGTTGAGCTTGAAAGAAATTTTGTCTGGCATGGTGTCCTCCGGGGCGAATGGTTTTTAAGTTTGGGAAATCACTCCGCACGTTTTGAACCTAAAACGGGCGCGAGTCAAACTTGAATTGTTACGATGATGTTCCAGCCGGTCGTGGCGGCGTCCCCGCAGAGCGCCGGATTGGAACGCCGAGCACCGTCTCGGCTCGTGGATGGTTCTAAATCCCGACTGGCCGAGACGGTGCTCGGCGCTCCAAATTGGCTACGGCGCGGGCACCTGCTGGACGAAGCGTTTGGTTTCATTCCCACCCCTCACCCTGGCCCTCTCCCCTCGGAGGGGAGAGGGAAACCTTCACGGCGCGGGCACCTGCTGGAGCCACACGCGAATGTTCATGAACAGGTTCGTCGCGTTCGGGAAGGGCGTGAGCGCGCGGGCCTTCACGGTTTCGGTGACGCCGTTCGCGTCGTTCGTGCGGAAAAATTCCTCGATGTAATTTGTCCCGGTGTTCCAGTTGAGCAGGTCGGTGGAGACATAAATGCCGTAGTCCACATCGCGCGGCGGCAGGCGGCGCGTGTAGGTGAACGTCAAATGTGTTTTGTTGTCGTTGGTGCTGGTCTCGAAGCCCCACAGGTAGGGCGGATTGGCGTCCGCCGATTTCGGATCGCGGTTGAAGGCGTATTCGGAAAAATTTTTCACGGTGTCGTGGTCAAAGTCCGCGCCCGCGCCGCTGAGGTTCGGGAAAGTCAGCTCCTCCAGCGTGAATTTCTGGATGCTCCAGAGGCCGTAGGGCGAATCATGAATCGTCACGCTCGCCGGACCGCCGCTGACGGAGTAGGCGAGGTTGGATTGCACGGTGAGGATCACGGCCTCGTCGCCTTCGATGCGGTCGTCGAGGAACGGCAGCACGGGCAGCGTGACGGAATTGGAGCCGGTGGCGAACGTCACCACATTCGTGAATTCAACGTAGTCCACGCGGTTGCTCGCGGTGCCGGCGATGGCGAGATAGACGGTCATTTCATTCGTGTCGCCGGTGCGCGACACGGTGAACTCGCCCGGCACGGGGCCAAGCTCGCTCGCGTCGCCGAGGCTGGCGGAAACACTCACCTGCGTCGGTTCGAGCACGGTGATGGTCACGTCGTCAAACGTGGTCAGCTCGCGGTCGAACGCCGTCAGGCGAAAAATATAATCGCCAGGCGTGCCGAAAACAAAAGTCTGCGTGAGGCTCGCCGGGTTGGTGATCGTGAGGTTGTTCGTGCCGAGATACGTCCAATAATTCGTGAACGCGCCCGGCGGCTGCGGCAGGCCGTCGTCGGTGACGAGGCCGGTGAGCGTGACGGGAATTCCGGTCTGCACGGCGACATCGGGGCCGGCATCCACGACCGGCGCGTGGTTCGTGGTGCTGTCCGCGATGGAAAGAATTTCCTCCGCGCTCAACGCCTGGTCGAAGATGCGCACGTCATCCAGCGCGCCGTTCCACGAAGCCGGGCTGTCGAACGCGCCCTTGCCGATGATGAACTGCGGGCAGTTCGTCAGCACGCCAAACGCCGGGACAAAGCCGGCCAGCGGCTGGTCCAACTGGCCGTTGAGGTAGAGCTTCGGCGCCCCGCCATTCGTCCACGTCAGCGCGACGTGCTGCCACTGGCCGGGCTTGAGCGCATTGCTCGCGCTCGTGCGATGCACCACGCCCTTGGTGGTGGGAATGACGGCCTCGAGGACGTTGGTGGAATTGCCGCACGCCGCATAATTTTTCGTGGAAAAACTGAACGTCGCGTTCGTCCCGGCATCGTCGCCGGTCAAAAACCCACGGTCGGAATTCGTGGCCGCAGGTTTTATCCAGAGCGCGACGGTGAACGCCTTCAAGCCGTTCAATGCGTTCGGGCCGGCGGACTGGCGCACGCAGTCGTTCGTGCCGGAAAATTCCAGCGCGCCCGCGAGGACGCCGTTGGTCGTCCACGACGGCTGGCCGGAGAAGGTTCCGTTGCGGCCATTGGTGGAGGCGTCGGTCACATTCGTGCCGCTGCCGTCATCGAGCGTCCAATGCAAAATGTTGTTGGCCGACAGCACGTCGCTGCTGACGAAGATGAGGACATCCGCGTGGCCCTGCAACTGGCCGTCGTCCGCCGTGAGCCGCAGCAGATACGCGCCGGCGTTGGTGAACAGGACGGTCGTGTTGGCCGCGTTGCTGTTGCCAAAAACGCAGCTGTCCGGCCCGCTGACTTTCGTCCAGGTCAGCGTGTTGGACGGACTGTCGTCAATGTTCGTGGCGGTGAGGACGAGGCCGATGTTCGTGCCGTTCAAAAACGCGAAATAATTTTTCGGGCTGGTGATGATGACGACGGGAGTCTGGTTGGTGCCCGCATCGGCGATGGTCAGCACCGCGTTGCTCGGCGGAAGAATCGTGTAGGCCGGGCTGGGTAGAATCGCCGCCGTCACGGTTTCGTCGCCCTCGACCACGACTTCGTTGGTCGGCGTGATGAGCAGGTCAATGGACAGGATGCCGCAGTTGAAAAAAATGTTCGTGGTGAACGGCGGATAATCCACGCCGAACGTGGCTGCGCCGCCGAGGGCGATGCGCGCGGTGAAATCATATTTCGGGTTGCCGGTGCGCGTGACCCGGAAGACGCCGTTCGACCCGCTGCCTTCCAGCACGTTGGTGACGACGGCGGAAATCGTGAGCATCGGCTCGTCGTCATTGATGATCACCGTGCCGTTGGTCGGCGTGCCGGGCGTGTAGGCGAGATTGGTCTGCAACGTGAGCGTGACCGTTTCCGCGCCTTCCACCAGCGCATCGTCAATTGGCACAATGGGCAATTTTGCGATCAAGCTGCCGGCGGGAATCACAATCGAATTCGTGATGCCCACATAATCCACGCCGTTGCTCGCGGTGCCGCTGATGTTGTAAAAAATTGTCACCGCCGCGTTCGTCGTGCCGAAGCGTGAGAAAGTAAATTCGCCCGTGTCCAGTCCGGGTTCGGACGCCGTGAAGTCGCTCGCGTCAATGGCGACGCGCTGGTCGTTGTCCTGGATCGTCACCTTGGCGAAGGCGGGAAAGGTGGTGCGATAATTCGTTCCCACGGTCAGCGACACGATGACGGATTCATCGCCCTCGATGAGCGCGTCGTCCACCGGCGCGATGGAAACGACCGCGTTGGACTGGCCGATGGCGATGGTGACACCGTTCGAGATGCTGGTGTAATCCGCGCCGTTGTTCGCCGTGCCGCTGACCGCGAACAAAATGGTCAGCGCATTGGTCGTCGCGCCGCTGCGCGAGAAAAGAAATTCGCCATTCCCGCCGCCCTCGACGGCGTAGGGCTGGTTCGTGGAAGTGATCGTGACCACCGGAAGATTGTTCGTGTCGTTGTCGGCAATCGTCACCGTGGCGATGTTGGGCGAAATGATATTGGCATTGGTGGCGCTGGTCAAAGTCAGCACGACGGTCTGGGAAAATTCCATCGTGTTGTCATCGCTCGGCACCACTGGCAGGTCCACGAACGCCGCACCCGCCGGAATCGTGGCGGAATTTCCGAGCGGCGCGTAATCCGTCGGCGCGCTCGCGCTGCCGGTGATCTGGAAATTCACAAGTTGATTCGCGTTGGTGGAACCGGCGCGCGCGATGCGGAAATTTCCCGCGACCACGCCGGTCTCCGCCGCGCTGGCCGCCGTGGCCGTCACGCTCACCGAACACGCGTCGTCGTCGAGAATCGTGTAGGTGTGGATTTTGATGCCGTCGAGCGTGGCGCCGGTGGGATTGAACAGCGCCACGCGGAGGGTCTGCGGCGGCTGCACCACGGCGTCGTTGGTGATTTTCAACGGCACAAACGCGACCCAGGAATTGGACGGAATCGTCAGCGTGCCTTGCGGCAGCGAATAGCGGTTGCTGGACGCGGTGCCGCCGATGACGCGATAGCCGACCGTCACCGGCGCGGCCGAGTTGGTGCTCAACGTCACCGCGATGCCGGGCGATTCGCCTTCGGTGATGGCGGAGGTCACGAAACAAAAACCGACGCCGGGAATCTGCCCCGTGGCGTCGTCTTCAATTGCCACGGTGGCCGAGGCGGACGAGGCGACGTTGTAATTCGCATTGACCGGCAAGGTGAGAATGACCGTTTCCGTCGGCTCCAAAATCAAATCGTGAAACGGAATCACGTCCAGCGTCACCGAGCTGGCGCCGTCGGGGATCACCACCGGATTGTCGAGCGGCACATAATCGGAGCCGCTTACCGCCGTGCCGCTGATGGCGAGAAACACCGTGAGGTCGCCGGTGGTGCCGGTGCGCGTCACGGTGAACTGCCCCGTGGTCGCGCCCTGTTCGGAAACCGGGGTGGCCGTCGCGCTGATGGTCACCGTGGTTTTTTCATCGTCGCGGATGAGCAGCGTCGCGCTGCCCGGCGTGCCGACATCGCAGTTGATGTTGTTGAGGAGCGAAACCGTCACGGACTCGTCGCCTTCCAGCAGCGCGTCGTCAATCGGCGTGACCGTGATGCCGGTGGAGGCCGCGCCCGCCGGAATCGTCAGCGTGCCGCTCAAGGCCGCGCAGTCCACGCCGTTGCTCGCCGTGCCGCCGACGCTGTAATTCACGACGAGCGCCGCCGTCAGGTCGCCGTCGCGCTTGACGGTGAACGCGCCCGAGGTTGAAGGTTCAGACGCATTTCCACCCGTCGCCGAAACGGTCACGGTCATGAAATCGTCGTCGAGAATTTTGATCGTCGCCGCCGCCGGGCTGCCCGTGGTGTAGGCCGCGTCCGCCGCGAGCGTGACGATGACCGTTTCATCCGGCTCCAGATTTTTGTCGTCCAGCACCGTGAGCGGAATCGTCGTGCTGCTTTGCCCGGCGGGAATCAGCACCACGCCCGGCAGCGCCGCGTAATCCGCGCCCGCCGTGGCCGTGCCGCTGGTGGAATAATTCACGAACAAGTCGCCCGCCGTGCCGCCGTTGCGCGTGAAAATAAACTGGCCGTGGTCCATGCCGTCTTCGGAAATCACCGGCGACGCGGGCTTCACCGTCACCACCGGCTTCACGGGCGAATCGTCATCGAGGATCGTGATCGTCGCCTCGGCGGACGGCGCGAGCGCGTAGTTCGGATTGCTGGTGTTCTGGTCGTCGTCCAGCAGCGTGAGCGTCACCGTCTCCGGCCCTTCCACGGTCGCATCGTTGAGGGCGTGGAAGATAAAAGTGAAGCGGTTGGTGCCGGCGGGCATGGTGATGACGTTCGTCGCGCTCAAATCCGTGTCCAGCGTGTAATCGGAACCCAGCGTGGCCGATCCCGCCAAAACGATGTTGACCGCCAGATCATTGTTCGTGCTGCCGGTGCGCGTCACCGTGAAAACGTGCGCGGTGCCGTCGTTTTCCGCCACGGCATTGGTGTCGGCGGCGATGCTGATGAACGGGAGCGGCGACGCGACGAAATCCAGGCTCCTCATTTCATTCGTCGGCTGAAATGGATTTGACAACGTCGGGCTGGCGAACGTGTAGCCGAACTGAAACGCGTTCAGATTGAAATTCGTCCCGCCAACGACATTGACGAGGAGGTAGCGGCCATCGCTGTCCGTGTAGCCGCCGGCGAACTGGCCGGCGATAATTTCCCCGTTGCCCACCAGCACTCCTTCCAGCGGCACGCCGTTCGTGTCCGTCACGCGTCCGCTGATGCGAAAGCCCGCCGCAGCCCCGGCGGCCACCACTGCGTTCGCGCTGGCCACGCCGCCTTTCAGGTCGCTCACCACGCAGCGGACCACATGATCGCCCGCCGTAAAAACTTTCGCCGCCCACGGCAGGTTGTTCGTCGAGAACGTCAGGTCATCAAACGTCCACGCATAAGCCAGCGCGTCGCCGTCGTCGTCCGTCGCCGTCGCGTGAAAATGCACCAGCACGCCCGGCGCAACATTGGTTTGATCCACCTCCACTGCCAGCACGGGCAACTGGTTGCCCGGAAACGCGCCGAGGTTCACCTGATAATCAATCCACGGATCGGTGCCGGTCGAGCCGCGCTGCAACGGCGTGATGTGGACGCCCGCCGCGCGGTCGTTGAACGTGCGGCCGATGACCACCGCCGCGTCGCTGCGGCTGTTGGCGTCGCCCGCGTCGGGCGAGCCGGGCGTGGTGTCAATCAACTGCGCGCCGCCGTTGCTTTCGGCCCAGGGCGTCCAGTTCAGCAGCAGCCCGTGTTGCAGCCACGGATTGCCGGTGAATTTCGTGCGGAACTCCAGCCAGTAGTCGCGCTGCGAATCTTTTTTCAATGCGGCGGCATACATTCGTCCGTCCACGCGGGACGAGGCCGGCACGTCGAACGGAAAAATCCGATAGACGCCGTTGCTCGTGATGCTTTGAACCGCATCGGGCTTGAGCCAGTCGAGAATGTTTTTGTGGACCGCGTTGAACAGCGCGTTGCCCGCCGCCGCCGGCCCCATCGTGTCGTAGATGTTTCCGTATTCGAGGTTCGTTCCCGGCCCGGTCGTGCTGCGGTTCGTCAGCGTGTTCCAAAAATTCGCGTGCCACAGTCCGTAGTTGTGGCCGAGTTCGTGCGCCGTCACGCCGACGCCATAGCTCTGCAGCCACACGCCCTTGCCGCCGACGTAGCCCAGCCCGCCCCAGGTGAACCCCGGCACGCCGGTGTGCGCCACGATGTCCCGCTCGTATTTCGCCGTGTCGAATCCGGCCTGCTTCGCCGCCTTGCGCGCGTCGGTGAGCAGCAGGCCCGCGTCGGTGGAATAATACGCCTTCGTCTGCGGCAGCGTGATCAGCGGCGTGACCGTGGTCGTCAACGCCGTCAGGTTGTAGGAATTTTCCGTGTAAAAAGTGTTCACGCCGTTCATCGCCGCGTAGGCCGCCGCCTCGGAAATCGGCTCCGTCAGGTCGTCGGGAAAATTCACGCGCATGTAGAGCAACGATTTTATGCCGTGTGTCCACGCGTCGTCGCTGGCCGTGGCGAACACCGGGTTGCTGCCCGCGGAAGTCCCGCCGCTCTCGGCCCGCGTGAGCTGCTGGTTGGCGAGGTCCAGATGATCCACGCCGCAAAAATGCAGCACACCGCCGCCGCTCTCGGCATAAACCCGCTGGCCGCGCGAAGTCGCCGCCTGGCCGGACACCGAGCAGATTGCATCGGTCTTCACCGCGGTCTTGTCCAACGCAGTCGCCTCGGCCACGGACAGCACGCGGAGCGGCTCGGTGGCCACCGCCAGTTTTCCATCGAGCGCCACGCCGTGCAGCGGGATGCTCGTCCGTGAAATCTGCGACTGCCGGCGGCCATAGACGAACGCCTGGAAATTTCTTTCCCCAAGCTGGACGCGCCGCCAGGTCGCCGTGCTGCCGCTGGAAAAATCCGTTCCCACCGCCACCATGAAATCGCCGCGCCCGTCCACCTGCTCCTCGAAAAATTTCGTGATCTCACGCGGCAGGCTTTGGCGCAGCTCAAACGGCACGGAAAGTTCAATCGCCGACTTGGGATCGTTCTCGATCAGTTCCAGCATCGCCTCGCGCCGCTGCCACGCCAGCCGTTCGCCCTCGACGAGGCTGGCGGATGAATTCGTGAACCGCGTCACCCAGCGCGAAAAATTGTCGAACGCCGCCGTGGTTTTTGCCGCTGCGACCACGGCCGGCGCGGGTGCCGGACTGGCTGTGGATGCGGTGGTCGTTATCGGAATTGCCGGCGCACCCGGAGCGGCGGAAATGGTTGCGACCGGGGCAGGCGATGGGGCGGACGCGGGCCGCAACCGGGGATGAAAAAACAAAAATCCAGCAGACGTAAGAGCGCCGACGGCCAGGGACAGGAAAATAAATCGTTTCAAGCAATTCTCCGTGGTGAAAACGGGTTTGGGATGACCGGTTGAACCTATCCCAATCCCCTGTGAAAACAATTGAAAATTGAAAATTACTTTTGGCCGCCCGCCGGTTCCGCTAGCTTGGCCGTGTGCCTGCCGAACCGCGCCCAACACCGACGACTCCGCCGCGCGTCCTCATCGTGGACGACGACCCCGGCCAGCGCAGCCTGCTGGACTCGTTCCTGCGCGGCCAGGGCTTTGAAACCGTCGTGGCCGATTCCGGCGAACGCGCGCTCGAACTCCTGCCCGCCGGAAAATTTTCCATGATGATCTCCGACGTGCGGATGCCGGGGCTTTCCGGCCTTGAAACACTCCGCCGCGTCCGTCCGCAGTTTCCGTCGCTGCCCGTCCTGCTCGTCACCGCCTACGCCGACATCCGCGAAGCCGTCGTGGCCATGCGCGACGGCGCGCTGAATTATCTCGCCAAGCCGATTGACCTCGACGAACTCCTCGTCGCCGTCCGCTCGGCCACGGGCCTCGCGCCTTCCGCGCCGCTGCATCTCGGCGCGGAAAAAAAACTGCCGCCGCACATCCTCGCCAAAAGTCCGCTGACCGTGGAATTGTTCCAGCAGGTCGCACTCATCGCGCCGTCGGAAGCGCGCGTGTTCATCACCGGCGAAAGCGGCACCGGCAAGGAAGTCGTCGCCGACATGATCCACGCCTGGAGCCCGCGCGCCACCGGCCCGTTCATCAAGGTCAACTGCGCCGCGATTCCCGAAACGCTTTTGGAAAGTGAACTCTTCGGCCACGAACGCGGCGCGTTCACCGGCGCGACGGCGCAGCGCATCGGCCGGTTTGAAGAGGCGAACGGCGGCACAATTTTTCTCGATGAAATCGCCGAGATGTCGCCGCCGCTGCAGGCGAAACTGCTGCGCGTGATGCAGGACGGGCGTTTCCAGCGCATCGGCTCCAACCGCGAAATCCACACCAACGCCCGCATCCTCGCCGCCAGCAACCGCGACCTGGAAGCCGAGGTGAAGAGCGGACGTTTCCGCGAAGATCTGTTTTACCGCCTGAACGTCGTGGAGCTGAACCTGCCGCCCTTGCGCGAACGGCGCGAGGACATCCTGCCGCTCGCGAATCTTTTCGTCGGTGAATTCGCCCGCAACCGCGCGCGGCTCGCCGAGGCCACGGCGGAGTGCCTGCAACATTACGCGTGGCCCGGCAACGTGCGCGAACTCCGCAACGCCATCGAACGCGCCGTGCTGCTCTCGCAAAGCGAACTGATCCTGCCGGAACATCTGCCGGCGAAAATGCGCGAGGCCGCAAAATTGTCCGCCGCCGCGCCGTCTGCGGACACGCAGCAGTTGGATGAGATGGAGCGGCACGCCATCCTCGCCGCGCTGGCGCAGCACAAACACAACCGCACGGAAACCGCCAAGGCGCTCGGCATCAGCCGCCGCGCGCTCATCTACAAATTGCAGCGGCTAAGGCAGCAGGGATTTCAGTTTGAGTGATCTGCCGCCTTCACCGGCGAAAATTTCAGGTGCAATCGGTAATTCGCCGGCGGCACGGAGAATTTTTCCAAAACGCCCGGCCCGCAACTGCTGTTGCCCAGGCCGCTCATCTTCGCATCCAGCGACAAAATAATTTCCGGCCGCGGCTTCAATTCGTAGCTGTGCCGAACGGACGACAAGTCCTGCGCCGTGAAGTGCAGCGCGGAGAACGCAAATGGATTTTCCACGGCGGAAATGTTCAGTCCGTTGCCGCCCGCATCCGTCAGCTCCAGCCAGCGCACGTCCTCCTTGTTGCCATTCTCCTGCGGCCGGACGTAAGGAACATATTGCCCGCTCACCGTGCTTTTCCAGACGCCCATGTCCGCGCTCTCCTTGCGGTCGGAATAATTCTCCCACGGCCCGCGACCGAGCCAGCGGACATTTTCAAAATCTTTTCCGAGTGACATCACGATGCCGACGCGCGGCAGCAAGGGCAGATTTCCGAAAGGCGTGAATTCATTTTCCAGGTCCATCATGCCGTCGCCGTGAATCGTCCACGCCGTTTTCAATTTGTAGCCGCCACCCGCCGCGCTGCTCGTGACGACGGCTGTGGTTTTTACTTCGTTAAACTTTGTCTGCGCGACTTCAAATGATTCCACACGGCGAGTCAGGTTAGTCAGCCCGGCCTCGCGCCAGTCGCGCGCGAGCCATTTGCCAAAACCTTTGTCATTGTCCGTCGGCGCGCGGAACAGTTGCAGTAGTGGCACAGGCATCTTGCCTGTGTGTTCCGTATCTGCCGCCAGTATTTCGCGCCCGCCAAATGTCAGCGAAACCAAACCTCCCGCCACACGGCTGAACATTGCGGAAAAATTTGTCCCTTCAATTTTCACCGCGTCGCCAGCTTCGGCCAGCGAAAGCCGCCGGAGTGCGCCCGTCCCGGGCGCAGCAACGAACGCCTTCACGGTTGGTTTCGCCTCCAGCTTGAACTGCTGCCACGCAATCTCGTGCCCCGTCTTCGCCCAAAGTGAATCCGTCTTGGCGTGAAAACTCACGCGCAGCCACGCTTCGCCCGGAACGCCGGTCTCCGACCCGGCTCGTTTCAAAAAAAATAACCGACGAGCCGTGCCGGAGGCCGGCGTTCCAACCGGAATCTTCACGACGCACGATCTACCCGGCCCGCAATCCACCGGATGCAAAACGCCGGATTGGATGGTTTCCCCATCGCTGCCTGTGACCGACCAGCGCGCCTCGTAGTTCGTCAGGTTCAAAAACGAATTCCGGTTCGTGACTTTCACCGCAACTTTCCCCGGCTTCAAATTCACCGGCTCAATCGCCACCGGCTGATAAACTTTTTTTACCTCCCAATACTTCGGAAAAACTTCCCGCTCCGCACTGACCAATCCCTTGATGGCAAAGCCGCCGTGGTTCGGCACGTCGCCAAAATCGCCGCCGAACGCGGTGAAAGTTTTTCCGTCCGCCGTGCGCTGGTGCAAACCCTGGTCGCACCACTCCCAGATGAAACCGCCGAGCATGCGGGGATGGGAATAAATCTCGTTCCAGTATTCCTGCAAGTTGCCGACGGCATTGCCCATCGCGTGCGCATATTCGGTGGCGAGAACGGGACGCAGCGTAGTGGCACAGGCATCTTGCCTGTGTGTTTCTGGTTTTGTTGCAGAGCCACCAGTCTTGAAACTCACAGGCAAGATGCCTGTG
>JAYVCM010000474.1:0-3959 GCA_043749955.1 Limisphaerales bacterium
AGTTCCGTTGCCTCGTTGAGTTTCTGTAGCCTCGCCGTGCTGGCCTTGAAAATGCAAACACCATTTAGGTTGCGGGTAATCTCGCGCTGACTTTTCTTCATCCGCAACCATTCGTTGCTTGAAGACTTCAAAGGGTTCGCCAAGACCGCTGGAACGCCAATCTAACCAAGTTGCCAAATAACCTCGGCGACTTGAGCGCGTCCGACGCGGCTCTGAACTATAACTAAGCGTCACACTGATGCGAAGCGAGAGATCCTCCGCACGGTTTCTCAATTCTTCGGGGATTGTAACTCGATACAGGTGGAGTTCTTTATTGAGGATCGTTGTCGAAGCAGGGGTGATAAGTGTGATTCGATGCTCTGCGTTTTCTGTCGCCCGCTCAACTGACGGAAGTCCAAAACCCACAAGCCTCAATGACCTGTCTGCACTCCATCCTCCGCCGTTCATCCACTCTGGCCACCGAGCGCTATGAACAATTAACCCGCGATACAAGAGAGTCGGGGCACTTGGAAATAGCCGTTGCAACCTCGCGGCCAAGTGAGCAACTTTTGGCGCGGCATACGAAGTTCCAACTGCATCTTTTGAGACGGCCGGCCCGCCGTCGCCAGCAGCACGCACCAATTCAACGGCAGTTTCTGTCTCGATAGTTGGTGGGGCAGGCGTTCCGTTGGCAATTGCATAGTCGCCACCAATTTCGACGACATCAGGCTTGATTGATTTCCAAATGCCCAAGCCAGCGCGCGAAAAAGCCGAGGGTGCATTCGTTTCAGTGGCAAAACTCCGTTTGTCACTGCCTACCCACGCATCGGCAGAAACCGAACCGACGGTAAGAGCCTGAAGGCTTTGAGCAGGGTTTGCAATTCGGGCAGAGGCTTCCTCTAAATAGTTAGGATACGCGTGATTATTTTGAAGGTGTTCAAAGACCCCCGGATTATTTGGCTGGCCTGTGAAATTTTGCACGTTGCCCGCTGCCTGCATGAATAAAACGTCGTGCCTATGCGAAAGCTCATCAATTTTGGTTGCCCATGTGCTCATACGAAGGAGCGTGCATGGAACATTGGCGGCAATCGAATGGTTGTAGAGGCGTGTTGCTTTCTCAGACCCTTGAAAATGAGCAACCACAGCTTCAATATATTTGGCAGGAGGTAAATTTCTCGGGACTTGATTGTTCGCGTCAAGGACTCGAGCATTTTGCAACCACGCTACTGGTTGCACAGTCCCATTCGTCGGAACATCGCGAGGATACAAAACTGCTCCGGCGACTCGTGTGCCATGTCCACTTGGCTGAACTTCGTCTTGGACTTCATCTTCATTCAGTCCCGGCAAAAAACATCGAGATGTTTCACTGTCAATTGCCGATTCGAGCCAGATATGGCCTTCTTGAATTCCGCTATCAATTACGCAAACAGCAGGCGCTTGCGAGTCCGGTGATGCAACTTCTGGTGCTTCCCCGGAAGCACCAACACCATTCGGCGGCAGTGGTTGCTCAATGTCGTCAGGCAGGCAAACCTCAAAGAGGTTTGGAAGATTCCAAATGATGTCTTTCCATCCTTTCCCTGATACAACCGCGCGAACTTGAAACGAATCTGGAAACTGAATTATTGAAGCAAACTCTGTCGGCCCGGAAGCAATCACTCCGGTCAGCAATTCCCCTTTGTAAAATTGAACAAGCTCTGACAACTTGACGAACCGGTTCTCCGCTTCATTAGCCCATTGGTCGTCGGCTTTTGAAAAATCTTTCTGTCGAGCAGCTTCTTTGCGTTGTCGCAAAACCTCATCGCTCTCATTCTTTTCTCGCCTGACAGTTGTAGTCTTGAAACTCCTCGTTCCCTCTGCGGTCTGAATAGAAACATCGAAGATATACACTTGTTCATCTTTGAACGGCCACATTTCAAAAACATTTGTGGCAAGCACCCGTTCAATTCGATGAGGATCATTGGGGGATTCAAAAATTTCCAAAAGCGCGGCAGCCGCACCACCACCGGCAGAGCCTCTATCAAACTTTGCCAAGACTTCGTCCAGCCGCTGAAATGAAACATCTTCTGATGCGACAAGGATGAATCCTTCCTGTGATTCAGCGACTAATTCCACACCGAGCGCGTGAGCAAATTGGTCGGGGTCTGCGCCATCTGGAATTCTCATCACGAATCCAGCGCCAGCGTCAACGGCTGGCAGTCCTTCGCGCTTTCTACGCTCGATTTCGACTTGAAACAATGCGCCAATTCTTTGAAGCGACCCTCGAAGCTTGCTAACGTGGGAGGCGCGATTTTCCTTTAGCTTGTTCTGTTCAACTTCGGGATTCTTGCCGACGCCAGGAGGGAATTTTGCGCGAAATGTTCCGCGCAGCGACAGCTTGAGATGTGGAAATTTGTCTCCCTGTGCCATACCATTAGCCAGTAGATTTTAATGGTGAACTCGCGCAACGTATTCTTGCGCGGTTTGTGAAAGATGTCGCTTCCGAACTGTCTTTACGCCTTCCATTACACATCGTTTTGCGGCAGTCTGCGCAATCTGGACAATTTCTGAACATGACATTCCATCCAGTTGGCTTGCGAGTTGCGCCCAATCTATTCCTCTCTCAACACGAATTGCTGAAAGCGTTGTCCTCAACAGTCGCGCAATCTCCACCGTGGATGGCAATGGTATTTTTACAACTTCGTCGAATCGCCGGAACAAAGCCGTATCAAGAGCAGAATCCAAATTTGTTGCGGCAATGATTAAACCTTCACCTCGATACCCCTCTAAAAATCCGAGAAGCGCATTCGTAATCCGGTTGACCTCACCGACATCATTTCTCTCCGTCCGCGATCTTGCCAACGTGTCACACTCATCAAGGAACAATGCACATGGAGATTTTGCCGCCTCGTCAAATATGCGGCGGAGATTCGTAAGAGTTTCCCCGAAAAACGATGACAACAGAGTGTCGAATTGCACTTTGTGTAACGGAAGACCCGTCGCCCACGCGAGGCGTTCAGCGCCAAGACTCTTTCCACATCCGGGCGGCCCATAAAATAAAACTCGTCGGCTTGGTTTAAGTCCGTGAGCCGCTAGTCTGTGCTTCGCTGCAAACTCCTGCTCGATGCAGGAGAGGCGGGCATCAATGCTTTCAGGCAAAACCATGTGGTGACGCAGTTGGTCGTGAGGAATAACATGCACCAAAAGTGCAGACTCCCTTTTGCTAACCGGCAGCGGGGAAAGAGTGGATGGGTCGTGGCGGGAAACTTCCGTTGTTCCATTTCTCTTTGAAGCGAGAACGCGTTCGAGATCTTCCGCGACATGCGAGTGACCGAGCTTGCGCTCTTCCGAAATTATTCGCCGACACAGTGCTTCAACATCACCCGATTTCCCGGTGTGAATTGCTGAAAACAATCGTTTGACAAGCACTGCATTCATCGAGAACAAAAAACAGTATCGTTGTTATCCATGCCAAATGCAATGCCCTTCGTGTCATGCTTTCGCGTAAACTTCCGCGCCCCATTCCATAAATATTTTGACTTGGCTTCGTGGAATTGCCGCTGGCATTATATGCTTCGCTGCGCTTGGCAAGGATGCTACGGGTCGGCTCAAAAGCAGCCGCTTCCGTTCCTCCTTGCCAATGCTCGCTTCGCAAGTCTGCGGCCTCTAGGAATTCACGAAGCAGAGCATCAAGCCTTCGGCTTTGCAGATGGTTGAATCAAATGGTTATTTGTTGGCGGCAGCTTAAATGTTTTCCCAGCCTGACGAAGATGTTTCAAGAATTCTTGGGCGGCTGCGTTCAGATGACGCTTGCTTCGGGTCACGACGGCAATGGAGCGTTTCGGGCGCGGGTCTTCCAATTGGCGGTAGGTAAGCGTTGGTGTCGCTCCGATTGCCATTTGCGGAATCAGTGAAATGCCGATGCCTGCCCCTACCAACGATTGAACGGTCGCAAGCTGGCCGCAGCGAAACACAATGCGCGGGTGAAAATCGTGCCGGTTGCA
>JAYVCM010000475.1:0-14833 GCA_043749955.1 Limisphaerales bacterium
CAAATTTGCCGGTGAAGCGAATCCTTGGCAAGCCGCGAAAGCGCCTTTCAAAATAATTCAGGCAGCGATTAAGCTGGAACGGGGCGGCAACTCATGGCAAAAACCAACCATGAAACGCTGGGCCATCCTCACGGTTTTCCTCTACGCACTCGCGCTGCTGCTCCTGACCGTCCCCGTCGTCCTCGTCGCCTTTGGCGGCTGGGGATTAAAAAGCGAGAGCGTGGACATCCAGAAGGCTTTGGCCGTCTATGCCGAGTGGGGCTACTGGCTCTGGCTCGCCGTCCTCGTCGCCGGACAATTTCTCCTGCTCCTTCTGCCCATCCACCTCGTCGAACGCCGGCTGCCCGCGCGCCGTCCGCTCAAAATTCCCGTCCTCGTCACCGCGTTCTTTCTGGCGAATCTTGTCTTCGCCGGAATGGTTTCCATCCTCTGCGCCGTCTTCAAGGACGAGGCTTTCGAGTATTTCGACCTGACGTTGCTGTTCAATCTGGGGGCCGATCAAAACACCCGCCATCATTCTGACTACGGCGTGCTGTTCACCATGCTCATCACCGTCCTGGTTTTCTGGCTTGTCTGGGCTTTTATTTTCCGGCGCGCCACCAAAGCCGACGAACCCGATGCGCTCCTCAAACGCGCCACGCGCTGGCTGCTGCGCGGCAGCATCCTCGAACTCATCATCGCCGTGCCCAGCCATGTCATCGTCCGGCGCCGCGACGATTGCTGCGCGCCCGCCGGAACGTTCTGGGGCATCGCCACCGGCATTTCCGTCATGCTGCTCTGCTTCGGGCCGGGCGTTTTTTTTCTGTTCGTGGAACGGATGGAAAAGATGAGGCCCAAGCCGGACGCCACGCCGAAAAAATAAACCGGTCCGTCACGCGTTCAGGTTCAGCCTGCCGGCCAGCGCGGCGGCGGCGCGGACAGCAGCGGCGGCGGATTGTTCAATTGCTCCGCCAGCAGCGCATTGGCCGCCGCCGTGCCGTCGCGGTGGCAGACCGGGCAGTTCACCGTGAACGGCATCCGGCCGTCCACCGGCTCCACATCAAACTTGAATTTCTGGCCGCAACTGCAAACGACTTTGAGTTCCATGGCGGTTTCCATTTTCCCGCGCACCGGCGGGTGGGTTGAATGCGACTTTAATTTTCCCGCCCGATGATGTCCATTGTTTTCAATCTTTGAGCGGAGCGCGGCCCCGCCGCTGGAAATGGAATTAGTTGCTGGAAATATTTGCGGTTTAATGCGTCGCTGCTTAAGTCTTTGGAAAGCCATGAAACCCGTCAAACCCAAAACCACCACGACCGCCACGCCGGAAAAACAACTGGCCGGATTCATGGCCAAGTTCGAGCCGGCCAGCGCCAAACTGATCCGCGAATGCCGCGCGGAAATGCGCAAGCTTCTGCCCACGGCAAACGAACTCGTCTATGACAACTACAATTTCTTCGTGATCGGTTACGCGACCACGGAACGCGCGTCCGACTGCATCCTCTCGCTTGCCGCCGCCGCCAATGGTGTCATTCTCTCGTTCTACCACGGCGCCACGTTGCCTGACCCGCAGCACTTGCTTCAGGGCGGCGGAAAGCAAAATCGCTTTGTCCGTCTTCCCAGTGTCAAGACGCTGCGCTTGCCGGGAGTTTTGGCGCTCATCAACGCCGCCATCGCGCAAGCCAAACCGCCACTGCCCGCAAAGGGCAGAGGCCACACGATCATAAAATCCGTATCCGCCAAACAGCGGCCGCGCTGTGGTATCGGGCCTCTGGCCTGACGTAGAGGGCGGGCGTCTCGCCGCCCGGAAAAAAGCTCCCGCTACTGCCATCGCTCCCAAATAATTCCGGGGCCGGTCGTTTTGACGAAGGTTTTTTCCGCCGGGCGGGACGCCACGGCTCTACGGCAGGCGGGACGCCCGCCGCTACCGATGATCCGCACCTAGGCTGTGCATAGACTGCAAATTCCCTTCGCCAACTTCGCGGCCGGCGCATGTGCTCAATTAAATTTCCGCTTTAGCTTTCGCGCGCGGCACTTTAACTTGCGCGCTGCCAATGGCCTTGAAACTGTTCAACACACTGACGCGCTCCGTGCAGGAATTCGCGCCGCTAGACCCCGCGCAGAAAAAAATCGGCATGTATTGCTGCGGGCCGACCGTTTATGACTTCGCGCACATCGGCAACTGGCGCACGTTCGTCTTCGCCGACCTCGTCCGCCGCACGCTCGAATTCTCCGGCTACGACGTGCAGCACGTCATGAACATCACGGACATCGAGGACAAGATCATCAAGCGCGTCCGGGAAAATAAAACCACGCTCCGCGAGTTCACCAGCAAATTTGAAACCGCCTTTCTCGACGACCTGAAAGCTTTGAACTGCAAAGAGCCGCACGTCAAACCCCGCGCCACCGAATACATTCCCGAAATCATTGCCCTCATCGAGAAACTCATCGCGCGCGGCATCGCTTACCAGGCGAACGACGGCTCGGTTTATTTTTCCATCACCAAATACCAGGGCTGCGGCTGCAACTACGGCCAGTTGCTCAAACTGAATTTCGACGAGATGCGCGCCGGCGAACGCGTTTCCAGCGACGAATACGAGAAGGAATCCGTCGCCGACTTCGCGCTCTGGAAGGCGCGCGTGCCGGACGATGGCGACATTTTCTGGCCCAGTCCGTTTGGCGAAGGCCGCCCCGGCTGGCACATCGAGTGCAGCGCCATGAGCATGAAAGTCCTCGGCGAAAGTTTTGACCTGCACCTCGGCGGCGAAGATTTGAAATTTCCGCATCATGAGGACGAGATCGCCCAGAGCGAAGGCGCGACCGGCAAACCGTTCGTGAAATTCTGGTTGCACGGCGCGCATCTGCTCGTCGAGGGCAAGAAGATGAGCAAGAGCCTGGGAAATTATTTCACGTTGCGTGATCTGGTGGCGAAAGGTTTCACCGGCCGCGAAGTCCGTTATCTGCTGCTCACCGCGCATTACCGCGAGACATTCAATTTCACGCTCGACGGTCTGCATGGCGCAAAGACGGCGCTCGCCCGCATTGACGAGTGCGTTGCCAAGCTGCGGGAAGTTGGAGTTCAAGCTTTAGCTTGTTCGGCGGACACGCTAAAGCGTGAACTCCAACTCGCCGGGTCGGAGACCGGCGTTCCGCTGCTGGCGAACTTCACCGCCGCGCTGGCAGATGACCTGAACATTTCCGCCGCGTGGGGCGCGGTGTTTGAGTGGGTGCGTGAGACGAACAAACGCATCGCCGACAATTCTTTTTCACCAGCCGCCGCCGCCGCCGCCCTGACCGCGTGGGGGAAAATAGATTCCGTTCTCGGCATCGGTGCGGGCGTCGCGTCGGAAGTCCCCGCCGAAATTCTCGCGTTGGCCGAAGCGCGCACCGCCGCGAAACAGGCGAAAGATTTCAAACGCGCGGACGCCATCCGCGACGAATTAAAAGCCAAAGGCTGGGTCATCGAAGACACGCCCAAGGGAATCAAGCTGAAGAAAATTTGAAAATGAATTTGCCCGGGAACATCCAACATCCAACATCGAACAACCAACGCCCAATGCGGGGAAACTTGGATGTTGGTTGTTCGATGTTCGATGTTGGATGTTTTGTTTTCTGCATTTTCCCATGAAAGGTCTGTTCATCTCATTCGAAGGCACGGAAGGCTGCGGCAAGTCCACGCAGATCAAACTGCTCGCCGAACGCCTGGCCGCGCTTGGCCAGCGCGTGCGCCTGTTGCGCGAGCCGGGCGGCACGCCCATCGGCGAGGAGATCCGCCACACGCTCAAGCACAGCCTGCACAACGCCGCGATGACCGCCGAGGCCGAGCTGCTCCTCATGAACGCCAGCCGCGCCCAGCTCGTCCGCGAAGTCATCCGCCCCGCGCTCGACGCCGGCGAAATTGTTTTGTGCGACCGCTTCTATGATTCCACCACGGCGTATCAAGGCTACGGTCGCGGTCTCGACTTGGAACAGGTGAAGTCCGTCATCGAATTTGCCGTCGGCGAAACGAAGCCGAAACTGACCTTGCTCCTGCACGTCCCGCCGGAAGTCGGCACGGAACGGCTGCGCTCGCGCCAGGCCACCCTGCCGTTCGTGCGCGACCGCATCGAGGAGGCCGACCGGAAATTTTTCGAGCGCGTGGCCCACGGCTTCGGCGTCATCGCGGCGGCGGAACCGCAGCGCGTCAAGCTCATCAACGGCGCGCAGGCGTATGACGTTGTCTGCGCCGAAATCTGGAACAGCGTCCACCCGCTGCTGCCCAAAGTCGGGCGCTGGTGAAGGAGCGGAGCGCGGCTGTGTTCCGCGTCGTGCGGGACCAGTGGCAGCGCGTCCGAACGGTCGAGACGCATGGGATTTTTCTAACGCACTTATGCGAATCCATGCGCTTGAACTGCGGCCGGCGCGCGGTCCCGCACGCGGGACCGCTTCACCCTGCGAATTGCCGGCGGCACCGGATTCAGTTGAACACCCCATTCCGTGCGGACGTTGAAGCGGCATAAATGCCGCGCGCCGGCGGCGTGGTCCGTTTAAACCGAATCCATGCAGTGGGAATTCAACGCAAAGGCGTCCACCCTCCGCAGTGCGGCTACGGAGGACGGGCAAAGCTGCCAAGACGCAAAGCTGGGACAAAAAAATCTCAATCCGTTGGTGGGGTGCTGACACCCACCAACCAGTGCCGCCAATACCGGAATGGATACGCATTCAATTCCCTTTGCGTCTTCGCACCTTTGCGCCTTTGCGTTAAAAGTCTTCTGCATCGTTCCGGCTAAATCCGGACGCTGCCGGCATGGACTCAACTTGCCGAGGCGGTGCCTGGCGTTCCATTTTTCGGCTTTGGACTTCGGGCTTGGAACTTTAGACTGCGCGCCATGAATTCTGCCATCATCGTCTCCGCCGGCAAGGGCACGCGCATGGGCGCCAGCATTGACAAGCTCTGGCTCGAAGTCGCCGGCTGGCCCGTCATCGCGCACACCTGGAAACAATTCAACGACGCGCAGTGCGTGGACGAAATCATTCTGGTCGTGCGCGAGGGGATGCAGCCGGAGTTCAACCAACTGGCGGCGCAGTTCAAATTTCAAAAGCCGTTCAAGCTCGTGGTCGGCGGCGTGGAACGGCAGGACTCGGTCTGGAACGGGCTGGAGGCGTTGTCATTCAAGACTGAAATCGTCGCCATTCAAGACGCGGCGCGGCCTTGCACGACGGAAGAATTGATCGCGGCGACGATTCAAGCGGCGCGCGAAACCGGCGCGGCAGTCGCGGCGCAGCCAGTGACCGACACGATCAAGGAGACGGCGGATGGCAAAACTATTTCGCGCACGGTGGACCGCTCAAAGCTGTGGTCGGTGCAGACGCCGCAGACGTTTCGGGTGGACGTGATTCGCCGCGCCATTTTATCCGCGCGCCAGAAAAATCTGATGCTCACCGATGACACAGCGGCGTGTGAATTGATCGGCCAGCCCGTGCGTCTGGTGAAAAGCGCGTCGCCGAATCCCAAGGTGACGGTGCCCGGAGACCTGGCGTTGGTGGAGTCGCTGTTGCGGGAACATTCAACATTCAACATTCAACGCTCAACATCGAAGGCTGGGTAGCAACGTGCCATTGGAGGTTGGGCGTTGAATGTTGAATGTTCGATGTTTCAAATTCAATTTCCTCAAAAACTTTGTGCCGTCGCGCCTTTGTGGTAAATTTTTCCAGTTATGAAACGTCGTTTGATTTTTGGATTCGTCATCGTCGCGTTGCTGGTGAACCTGGCGATTGGTGCGCAGATTTATTTGAGTTCGGCCGGCGAGGCGAAAAACGCGCGCGACACTGAAGACCCGAATGTGCAGTTGTATTCCGACGTGCTGGAAAAGGTCCGCAAGGAATATGTGGACGGCAAGAACATCACCTACCAGCAACTGGTTTATGCGTCGCTCAAGGGCATGGTGAAGAAGCTCGACCCGCACAGTGAATTTTTGGATTCGTCGTCGTATCAGCGGTTGCAGGATGACACCGAGGGGCAGTTCGGCGGGCTGGGCCTGGTCGTGGCGCTCAAGGGCGGCTACGTCACGGTCGTCACGCCCATGGACGACACGCCGGGATTTCGCGCGGGCATTTTGTCGGGCGACCGCATCGTCAAGGTCGGCGGCAAGAGCGTGGAAAAAATGCCGCTGGATGAAGTGGTGAAGCAGTTGCGCGGCGAACCGGACACGTCCGTCACCTTGACCGTCCAGCGTCCGGCGTCCGGCGAATTAAAAAGTTTCACGCTCAAGCGCGCCGTCATCCAGATGGCGATGGTGAAGGATCTCCACGGCAAAAAACAATTTTCGCTCGCTGAAAACAAGATTGGCTACATCCGGCTCACGCAGTTCGGTGACCAGACGAGCGAGGAGCTGGAGGGCGCGCTGCAAAAATTAAAGAGGCAGGGGATGCAGGCGCTCATCCTGGATCTGCGCTGGAATCCGGGCGGGCTGCTGGACGAGGCGGTCGCGGTCTGCCAGAAATTTCTGCCGCACGGCCAACTGGTGGTCTCCACCGAGGGCCGCACGCTGTTGGAAAAATATTACGCCAAGGGCACGGGCGATGAGTTGAAGGGGATGCCGATGGTGATTCTCGCCAATCTCGGCAGCGCGAGCGCGGCGGAAATTGTCACGGGCTGCCTGCAGGATCTGCATCGCGCGGTGGTGCTGGGCGAAAAAACTTTTGGCAAAGGTTCCGTGCAGACGATTTTTCCACTGGAAGACGGCTCGGCGCTCAAGCTGACGGTGGCGAAGTATTACACGCCGAGCCACAAGGTCATTCACGAACACGGCATCACGCCGGACATCCTGGTGCCGATGACGGATTTCGAGGAGGCGGCGGTCATCCGTCAGCACTCGCCCGGCGGCGTCGAGTCGCTCGACGACACGGAGCGCGCCAGCGTGAACGCCGTCCACGACATGCAGTTCGAACGCGCGGAAGATTTGCTCAAGGGGCTGCTCATCTACAGTGCGATGAACGGCGACGTGAAGCCGGAAAAAGTTGCGGCGAAATAAACCCGCTGGAGTTCAAGCTTTAGCTTGTGCTCCGTTTTGCATAAAACCGAACAAGCTAAAGCTTGAACTCCAACGCCGCATGACCATTCTCGCGCTCGAAACTTCCTGCGATGAAACCAGCGCCGCCGTGGTGCGCGATGGGAAAATTTTATCCAACACCGTTTCCTCGCAGATCAAACTCCATGCGGAATATGGCGGCGTCGTTCCCGAACTCGCCGCGCGCGAGCATCTGAAAAATCTTCTGCCGGTGGCGCGGGCGGCACTGGACGAGGCCGGAATTTCACCGCAAGAATTGGACGCCGTGGCCGCCACGCAAGGGCCGGGACTGGCCATTGCATTGCTCGTGGGGTTCAAGGCGGCGCAGGCGTTTGCGTTCGCGTTGAACAAGCCGTTCATCGGCATCAACCATCACGAGGCGCATCTGTATTCGCCGTGGATTCGGAATTTTTCTCCCTCTCCCCTCGGAGGGGAGAGGGCCGGCCTGTCGCGCCGAAGTCCGACGGAGGCGGAGGTGAGGGGTGAAGATGCAAAGGCAAAACATTCAACATTCAACATTCAACATCCAACATCCAACGAGGCTGCCGGTTCACCGATGCCTTCGATGTTGAATGTTGAAGGTTCGGCGTTGAATGTTTCCGACAAGCCCCACCCCTCACCCTCAATCCCTCTCCCCTCGGAGGGGCGAGGGAAGCCTGAGTTTGCTGCCGACTTCTCAACCTTTCAGCCGAACGTTTCGCTCATCGTCAGCGGCGGTCACACAATGCTCGTGTTGGTGGAATCCGAATTGAAACATCGCGTGCTCGGCGGGACGATTGACGACGCTGCCGGCGAGTGTTTCGACAAGACCGGCAAGCTCATGGGCCTCGCGTATCCCGCCGGGCCGTTGATTGACAAGCTGGCAGAGCAGGGGAATCCGCGCGCCTATGACTTCCCTCGCCCGCTGATTCACGATGCGAACGATGATTTCAGTTTCAGCGGCCTGAAAACTTCCGTGCGCTATTTCATCCGTGATAATCCGGCGCTGCTTGATGACCCCAAAAAAGTCCGCGACCTCTGCGCCAGCGTGCAGGCCGCCATCGTCGAAGTGCTGGTGAAGAAAACCATCCGCGCCGCGAAACGCGAGGGCATCCGCTGCATCACCGCGTCCGGCGGCGTGACGTGCAACTCGGCATTGCGCAAGGAACTCACGCGGGCCTGTGAGCGCAACGGTTTTATTTTGCGCCTCGCAGAGAAATCGCTTTGCACCGACAACGCCGCGATGATCGGGATTCTGGCCGAAAGAAAATTGCTGGCAAACGTGCCGCTGCCGCCGCTCGACGAGGAAATCAAACCCGGCTGGGTGCTGGCGTGAGCTTGGAAAACGCAGCCGAATAAACGCAAAGGCACAAAGGTGCCAAGCCGCAACAGTGGGAGCGCGGCCAGCACAGTGGCACGGGCGTCTCGCCCGTGTGTTTCTGCAATAACTGACTTTGACTTTACGTTGGAACACACGGGCGAGACGCCCATGCCACTACTTCGCCGCGAGCGCGGCTTCGATGGCGGCGATCACTTCCGGCGAGTCGGGCGTGACGCTGGAACCAAAGCGCTTGATGATCTGGCCGTCCTTGCCGATGAGAAATTTCGTGAAGTTCCATTTGATGTCGCCGGGGAAAGGCGAGTCCTTGCCCGCGAGCAGTTCGTAAACCGGATGCCGGTTCGCGCCGTTCACCTCGATTTTGTCAAAGAGCGGGAAGGTCACGGAAAATTTGCTGGTGCAGAATTGTTTGATCTCCTCGTTGCTGCCGGGTTCCTGTCCGCCGAACTGGTTGCACGGAAAGCCGAGGATGGCAAAACCCTTGTCCGCATATTTGGTGTGGGTCGCTTCCAGCGCGGTGTATTGCTTGGTGAACCCGCAGTGCGAGGCGACGTTGACAATGAGCATCACCTTGCCTTTGTAGGCGCCCAAGGTGGTGGCCTGGCCGTCAATGTCCTTGAGCGGGAGGTCGTAGATGGAGGCGGCACGGGCGGTGAAATTTGTCATAAGCGAAAAAGCGAAAAGCAATGCGAGTGTTTTCATCCCGGCGAGGTTAAACCGAACCGGCGGTTTGTCAAATGGCGAGGAGTCAATTGGTTTGGAGTTCCGCGTTCACGCGGCCCGTGTCTGACTGAAACCGGCTTCTCAAATCCAGTTGAAAAAAATCCCGTCCTCCACCACAGTGGCGGCATGGAATCCGAAATTTTCAAGGCCAGCCGGTGGACGCGGGGAAATCATTTGTTCCGCACGATCATCGAGGTGACGGACACGGCGGTCATCCGGCACAAGCGATCCTGGTTCAGCAAGGACGAGATGAGCATCAGCATCAGCAAGGTCGCGTCCGTCCACATCAAGACGGGAATTTTTTGGTCAGACATTCTGATCGAGTCGAGCGGCGGCAGCGATCCGCTCGCCAGCCACGGCCACACCAAGGCGGACGCCAAACGCATCCGCGCGCTGGTCGAGGAGGCGCAGGGAATCTTGAGCGGGCCGGAGAAAATAAAATTATCCTGACATGGCTTCCCTCTCCCCTCGGAGGGGAGAGGGATTGAGGGTGAGGGGTGAACTCCTGCCAACCGACGTTTGATGATTCCCAAAAGCATTATTCGCGTTGCGTCTTCAGGCTGATTCGTCCGTTGGGTCCCGCGCTCACCCCTCACCCCGGCCCTCTCCCCTCCAAGGGGAGAGGGAGAAGTAACGCACCGCGCCTGTTTTGTTTTTCCAACCGTCCGCAAACCGCTAGTATTCGCGCTCCATGGCCGACCGCCTGCCCATTTACGAAATCGAGCGCGAAATAATTTCGCGTTTGAAAAATGATCGCCGTCTGATTTTGTCCGCGCCGACCGGCTCCGGCAAATCCACGCAGGTGCCGCAGATGCTGTTGAAACACGGGCTGCTTGGCGATGGTCAGGTCGTCGTGCTGCAGCCGCGACGGCTCGCAACCCGGTTGCTCGCCAAGCGCGTGGCTTTTGAACTCGGCGTGAAATTGGGCGAGGAAGTCGGCTACCAAATCCGTTTCGAGAATGTCACGTCGGCAAAAACAAAAATCCGGTTCGTGACCGAGGGTGTTCTGTTGCGGCAGATGATCAACGATCCGCATTTGCGCGGCGTCTCGGCGATTTTGTTCGATGAATTTCATGAGCGCCATCTTTACGGCGACATCACGCTCGCGCAAGCGCTGGATCAGCAGGAGCAGCATCGCCCTGATCTGATGCTGGCGGTGATGTCCGCGACGCTCAATGCGGGCGAGTTGGAGACGTATATGTCGGAACGCCGGGTCCCAGTTGGAGTTCAATCCCGCGATTTGCGGGATTGTTCGGGGGACAGGCTAAAGCCTGAACTCCAACGCGGCGCTCCGTCTTGCTCCGTCCTCTCTTCCGAAGGCCGCACGTTTCCGGTGGAGATTGATTACTTGCCGCACCGCATCGGCGCGAACGGGCCGCCGGTCTGGGAACTCGCTGCGGATGTTTTTAGAAATTTTGTCCACGCAGGCGGCGAGGGCGACGTGCTCGTGTTCATGCCCGGTGGTTTTGAAATTTCGCAGACTATCGAGGCCATTCGCAGCACGAGCGAGGCGAAGGGTTTTATCGTGTTGCCGCTGCATGGCGAACTGCAACCAAAAGATCAGGATGCCGCCGTCGCGCGTTACGACCGGCGCAAAGCCGTCGTCGCCACGAACGTCGCCGAGACGAGCATCACGATTGACGGTGTGCGGCTGGTGATTGATTCCGGCCTCGCGCGCATCGCCCGCTACGACTCGAATCGCGGCATCAACACGCTGCTCATCGAAAAAATTTCGCAGGCGAATGCTGACCAGCGCACCGGTCGCGCGGGCCGCACGGCACCGGGACAATGTATCCGCCTCTGGTCGCGTTCTGAACACGACGAGCGCGCGCCGCACGAGATGCCGGAAATCCGCCGGCTCGATTTGTCGGAAGTGGTGCTGACGTTGAAGGCGTCCGGCGTGGAAGACTTGCGAAAATTCCGCTGGCTGGAAAAGCCCGATGAAATTTCTCTGACGCACGCGGAGGAATTGCTGACGGACTTGGGCGCATTGAAATTGGTCTCTCAACTCTCAACTCTCAACTCTCAACTGACTCCGATCGGCCGGAAGATGCTGGCGTTTCCGCTGCACCCGCGTTACGCGCGGATGCTGCTGGCCGCGCAGGAATACGGCTGCGTGCATCAGGCGTGCCTCGTCGCCGCGCTGACGCAGGGACGCGATTTGCTGCTGCGCAACTGCGGCAAGGAAGTGGATTCCGCCCGTGAAGATTTGTTTGGCGAGAAGGCGTCGTCTGATTTTTGGATTCTCATGCGCGCGTGGCAGTTTGCGGCGAACAATCAGTTTCGCATGGACGCCTGCCGCAAGCTGGGCATCCACGCCGTCACTGCGAAACAAGTCGGGCCGCTGTTCGATCAATTTCTGCGCATCGCCAAGGACGAAAAACTCGATACGCAGCCGCGCGAGATCAAGGACGAGGCGTTGCAGAAGTGCATTCTCATCGGCTTCAGCGACCGCGTGGCGCGGCGGATGGACCAGGGCACGTTGCGCTGCGAACTCGTCCACGGACGGCGCGGCGTGCTGGCACGCGAGAGCGTGGTGCAGCACAGTCCGCTCCTCGTCGTGGCCGAAATCCGCGAGATCGGCGGACGCGATAACGAGGTGAACACGATTCTTTCGCTGGCCACCGCCATCGAGACGGACTGGCTGCGCGAACTTTTTCCCGACGACATCAAATCCGATTTGCACGTCCAGTTCGACGCGCAGCAGAAACGCGTTTTGGCGGCGGAGCTGTTGCGCTTTCGTGATCTCGCGCTCGCGGCGAAACGGATTGACCCGCCGCCGGCGGACGCGGCAGCGCGCTTGCTTGCGGATGAAATTTTAGCGGGCCGTTTGCTGTTGCCGAATTGGGATCACAGCGTTGAGCAATGGTTGGCGCGGTTGAACCTGCTTTGCCGGGAGTGCGCGGATTTGCAGTTGCCCGCCATCACGGACGATGACAAGAAAGCCATCATCGAACAGCTTTGCCACGGCGCGGTGAGTTACAAGGACATCAAGGAGCGCGAGGTGAAGCCGGTCGTGATGTCGTGGCTCTCGCACGCGCAACGCGAACTGCTGGACAAGCACGCGCCGGAAAGATTGACGTTGCCGAATGGGCGCACGCCGAAGGTGAGCTATGAAAATGGCAAGTCGCCGTTCATTTCGCTGCGCATCCAGGAACTTTACGACGTGAACCAGACGCCGAAGGTGGCGCTGGGCCGCGTGCCGGTGACGGTCCACATCTTGACCCCGGGCATGAAGCCGGTCCAGGTGACGCAGGACCTGGCGAACTTCTGGCGCGAGCATTATCCAAAAATAAAATCCGAGCTGGCGCGGAAGTATCCGAAACACTTCTGGCGGTGAAAACAGCCGGTTGCAAAATCTGCCTGGAATTGTAGGAGACGACGTGAGGAGTCTCTAACTTATTCCCGCTTTGAATTTGAGTCTCGTCACCTCGACTCCCACAACATTGACGATGCGCTTTTTTCAACGGAGCACGACTGTGTGCCGCAGCGGGAAATTTGGCACGGCTCGGTCTGCGGACGTTGCTGCGGCTGATCCCGCTGCGCGGGACACAGCCGCGCTCCGTCAAAAATAATTCAAAATAGTTTGTCCGCTTTGGGGTTTGGCGGGCATTAGTAGGTGAATGCAGACACCGGATGACATGACGTTGGTGCGGGAATTTGCCGCCACCCAGTCCGAAGCCGCCTTTGCCGCGCTCGTGGAACGCCACATCAACCTCGTCCATTCCGCCGCCGTGCGGCAGGTGGGCGACGCGCATCTGGCCGAGGAAATCACGCAGGCCGTGTTCATCATCCTTGCCCGCAAAGCCGCGAGTTTGCGGAACGAAACCTTTCTCACCGGCTGGCTCTTCAAGACCACCCGCTACGCCGCCAATGCCGAACTCCGCGCCCACGCCCGCCGCCTGCGCCGCGAAACCCAAGCCTACATGGACACTCCCCAGATCACCGAGGAAGCCGCGTGGCCGCACATCGCGCCGCTGCTGGATGACGCGCTTGCCAAGTTGAGCGAGACCGACCGCCGCGCGGTGTTGCTGCGTTATTTCGAGGGCCGCACGCTGGCCGAAGTGGGCGCCGCGCTGAACGTGAACGAAGACGCCGCCCGCAAACGCGTGACGCGCGGCCTGGAAAAACTGCGCACCCTCTTTCTGAAACGCGGCGTGACACTGACCGCCACGGTGATTGCCGGAGCGGTGGCAACCAACTCCGTGCAAGCCGCGCCGGCGGGCATGGCGGTGAAAATTTCCGTGGTCGCGGCCAAGGGAACGGCGGTGACGACAGCATTAACAACAACCGTAAAAGGAGCATTGAAAATTATGGCATGGACAAAAGCAAAGACGGCAATCTTGGTTGGCGTGGGCGTTTTGCTCGCGGCGGGAACAGCAACTGTAACCGTCAAAGAGTTTCAGAAACGCAAAACTTATTCGTGGCAGGTTCCAAGAGCTAGTTTTGATGTGCTTTACAAAACAATGCCTCAAGTTGTGATTGTTCCAACGAAATTTTCTGAAGATGGCGGATATGCTGGAAGCAATGACCGTTATATGGGAATTGCTCAACCCGTGAAAAATATCGCGGCGGTCGCTTACATGAACATAAAAGGCAGCGAGTTTCGGACGGTCATCACCTCAGAATTGCCAGAAGGTAGATACGATTATATCGCCAATTTGCCAGACGGTGCTGGTTCAGGAAAAGCGCTGCAAGCAGAATTAAAAAGAAAACTTCATGTAGTCGGAACACTCGAACAACGAAAAACGGATGTTCTCGTTCTAAGAGTTGCAAACAGTCATGTTGATGGATTCAAACCGGCCAACAGTTTAAGGCAAATTATGAAGCAATCAAAAACGGCTGCTATCATGTCTGGACACGGCTTGTTCTTTGGATTTGACCAGTCAATCAGCACCTTGACAACTTTTCTTGAATCGCGTTTTAAGATTCCGGTTATTGATCAAACAGATCTCTCCAAACAATATGACTTTTATCTCACATGGGATGAAAAAGATCGCGACCATTTAAATTCTGCTGGATTGCAGAGAGCACTCCTCGACCAACTCGGCCTCGAACTTGTTCCAACCAATATTCCCATCGAAATGCTCGTCGTCGAAAAGGTAAAATAATTCCACCCCGCCCCGCGCGTGCCGCCGGGTTTCGGAGCGCGGCGTTCACGCCGCTTCACCGTCCGAACGCGGAGACACCAGAACATTTCCAACGTCGCTCCCGAACGGAAGTTGAAGCGGGCTGAAGCCCGCGCTCCCAGCGCCGTCGGCGCGGCATCTTTGTAGAAATACATTCGCTAACCGCATCAGCTCCGTAGGAGCGGCATATCCCCGGTGATGTCGCTCCTACGGAGCTTTGGTTTTCTGCGGTGATTTTTGCTACAACGATTTCGCGCCTGACGGCGCTAAAAAATGCCCGCGTTGAACAGGTAAAATAGTTTTACCCCGCCCCGCGCGCGGTTCGGGAACTCTCGGTGAACGCGGCAGCGTGTCTTGGACTGCGGTGGCAATCCCGCAGAGCGGGAGCGACACCGCTTTCGCACGCCCGAAAATCATCCGCATCCATTCCCGTCCTCGTCCGCCCGAAGGCGGTGTCGCCGCTCCCGCTCTGCCACCGCACTCCATGACGGTTTGCCCAAAGCGCCCGAGGTTTTGAACAACAAAGAAACAAAGGAACAAAGCTGGGCCGACTTCGTTACTTTGTTCCTTTGTTGTTCAATTCATCCCTCCAGGTTCTCGAAAAATAATTCCAAAAGTTTGTCTGGTTTCCAGCT
>JAYVCM010000476.1:0-2767 GCA_043749955.1 Limisphaerales bacterium
GGCGAAACCCTGGCGGGCATCCTGCGCCAGACCCGCGCGTATGGCAGCGTGGCCGCCTGCGGACTGGCGGGCGGCGCGAATCTGCCCGCCACCGTGATGCCGTTCATCCTGCGCGGTGTGAACCTGCTGGGCATTCATTCCGTGACGTGTCCGCGCCCGTTGCGCGAACGCGCGTGGGCACGCCTCGCCACGGACCTTGACCTGGCCAGGCTGGAAAAAATGTGCCGGGTCGTGCCGCTGCGGGAGGTCCCGCAGCTCGCCGGGGAAATTCTCGCGGGCAAAGTGCGCGGTCGCATCGTGGTGGACGTGAATGTCTGAACTTCGTGACGGGAAAATTCCGGGCGTGGCATGGTTTGGAACGCCGGGCACCGTCCCGGCTCGAAGTGAATCCGATTCCCACTGGCCGAGACGGCTCGATCCCGCTCCGCGCGGGATTTATGAGGCAAACTACACCACGACCTAAAATTCCGGGCGTGGCACATGAACAAAGGGCGCATCTCAGTTGATTGCAACGCCGAAACAAGCAGCTCATTAACACCCAACTTTAGTTGGGTGTCAGGTCTGCAAAATGGAACCGAACCGCTTTAGCGGTTTCCCGGGCGGAAAAAACCGCTAAAGCGGTTGAGTCATCAGGCACCGCTAAACACCCAACTAAAGTTGGGTGTTAATGAGAAACCTCGATCGGTTGCAAGAAAGTGAGATGCACCCATTAATAAACGTTCAATGTCAGATGGCTGGACAAAACGGCCGCCCGCGATAGTTTTCACGAAACCTTGAACCAATCCGTCATTCTTCATGCGCCATTTATTTCTCTGCCTCGGTCTGGTTTTATTTTCCGCCCGGAACATTTTTGCCGGCAGCGAAGGCGACGTCACCGCCGCACAACTGCTCGCCGCCACCCGGCACGGCGCAACTCATCCAGGAAACCGAAAACAAATTTCAGGCCGACAAGGAAAAGCCGAAGAACATCTCCCTGTTCCGCCTCACCAACGCCACGTTCTGGACGGCGGACATGGACATTGATTCCGACGGCCGCGAGACGCCGCTCTGCAACCAACAGCGCGACCCGTGGTTTCAGAATGAACTAAGCTGCGGCACCGACATCGCGGCGGACGAGACGCCTTACTTCGTCATTCCCATCGGCAAGCCGGCCAGCGCGAAGAAGCGCGGCATCGAGATCGGCCAGGTCGCGGCCATCATCTACAGCAATCAAGTGGCCTACGCCGTTTTTCTCGACGAGTGCGGCGACAAAGCCCTCATCGGCGAAGCCTCCATCGCCACGGCCAAATTGCTGGGAGTTGATCCCGACCCGAAAACCGGCGGCACGGAAGGCCCGGTCACCTACCTCGTCTTCACCGGCAAAAGCGGCCGCATCACCGACCCGAAAGATTTTGGCAACCACGCGAAGGCCGTTGCGATCGGCGTCCAACGCGCGAAGGAACTGCTCGCCCATTATCCGGCCTTGACTGACGCCAAAAACTGGCCGAAAAATATCCCGCCATGAAAACAAAAAACATCGAGCAAACAGTGCTCATCCGCGCGACGCCGGACGCCATTTACGCCGCGCTGATGAACGGGAGGAAACATTCGCAGTTCACCGGCGAGCCGGCCAAGATTCGCGCGAAAATCGGTGCGGTCCCGCGCTGCGGGACTACGACGGCTACATCACCGGCCTCACGCTGGAACTCACACCGGGCCGACGCATCGTGCAGGCGTGGCGCTCACGGGACTGGCCGGACGGACAATATTCCATCGTGACGTTCGCGCTGGCCAAAAAATCCGGCGGCAGCACGCAACTGCGCTTCACCCAGGCCGGCGTGCCGGCGGAGGATTACGCGAAGAAAAACCAGGGCTGGCGGACGCATTACTGGCAGCCGCTGAAAAAGTTTTTGGAAAAGTGAATCTTCACCTTCAGCGCCAGGGTAGTGGCATGGTTTGCATTTAGAGTGGAGCGCCGAGCACCGTCTCGGCCAGTTGCTGACCGATTAACTTCGAGCCGAGACGGTGCTCGGCGTTCCAAACCATGCCACTGCCCGCGCCAGCGGACTGCCAGGCGCATCATGACACAGTTCTATTTTTTTGAACTCGATTGGATTCAGAGCGTGGCTCCCCGCTGGGAGCGCCGGCTTCCAGCCGGCGTGTGCGTTTGGGTTTCAATGCTGACTCGCCGACAAGATGCCGGCGCTCCCCGTGCTGCGCCAAGAACAGTGTCAAGATACACGCTTCCGAATCAATTATGCAGGCTCCCCAAAGTATGTTACAAAGCAGTCATCATGCGTTCCATGTTCCCAACGGGATTCTTAGTTCTGCTGCTCGTGCCCGCTGGTTGGCTGCGCGCCGACATCAATAATCTGCCCGCCGGTTATTCCATCAGGATTGTCAGTTCCAACGTCACGGCCAGCGCGATTTCGCAACTGGCCTTCAAGCCCGGCGACCTCACGCATGTCTATGCCGCGCGCGACTCGCAGGCGCGCGTCACCCGCTTCGATTTCAATCCGGTGACGGGCCTGCTTTCCAACGCGCTGATGGTGGCCACCAACACCGACCACAAGGAATTGATCGGGCTGGGATTCCACGGCACGAATCTTTATGTGACTTTCGATTACGGCGGCAGCCAGACGGTTCGTCCGGGCGACGGCCGCATCGCCCGCTACTTCAACCCGGACACCAACGGCGTCTATCAATCGCGCCACGATTTTGTTTACGGCATAGACAAGGGCGACCACGACGTGGACATGATAAAAATCAAGGGCAACAGCCTTTACGT
>JAYVCM010000477.1:0-25289 GCA_043749955.1 Limisphaerales bacterium
CCGCGCCTCGTCCACGCGAAATTCCGAATGTGGGGCAAAGCCGTCCGGCCCCGTGCTGAAAAATCCCACGCCGCCTTCCGCCCCAAGATGCACCTTGCCGATGTTGAAACCGTCCTGGACCGGGGGCGGATTTTCCCCGGCCGCCACCGCGCGTTCCGTGCTGGCCGACTCCAGGTGCTGGACTTTTGTGGTGAGAGTGTCCAGTGCAGTGCCTTGTTTTTGCACGGTCTGCTGCAACAGCGCGTTCTGTTCCCGCAATAAACGCATCTCTTCCTCCACGCGGGCGGGCGCGGCACCCATGGCCGGCGTTCCCGGCAGCAGGACCGTGAACAGACACAATAATATGGCGTTTTTTCGGAACACGACTGTCGTTTAGCAGCCCATGTGCCTATCTGCCGGGCGGATGGAGAATTTGACCCACGCGGTTGGCAGCAATCCTGCCGGCGAACTCAATCTAAAATTCGAATGTTAAACCATGGAGTCCATGAAGCTCATGAAGCTTTTTATCTTCATGCCCTTCATGCCCTCCATGGTCAAAGGGTTCGGCCTTCGGATCGCAGGCTGAAACTCCGCGCTTTCGCGGCGGGAAAAATTTGTTAAGCTGCGCGCCACAATTTGAAAGCACTCGTCCAGAACCGCACCGCCCGCACCCTCCGCGCCTTCCTCGTCGGTGCCGAACTCAAATCCCGCAACCGCGCCGACATCCGCGAGTCGCTCGCGGAACTCGCCGAGCTGGCCACCACCGCCGGCGCGGAAATCGTCGGCGAAGGCGTGCAGAAAATGGATTCGCCCTCGCCCGCCACCTTCATCGGCAAGGGCAAGGCCGAGGAATTCGCCGGCTTCTGCAAACAGCACAAGGTGGACACCGTCATCTTCGACGACGAACTTTCGCCCGCGCAGAGCCGCAACCTGGAAAAGATTTTCGAGTGCAAAATTTTTGACCGCACCGCGCTCATCCTGGAAATTTTCGGGCAGCGCGCCCGCACGCGCGAAGGCAAGCTGCAGATCGAGCACGCGCAACTGCAATACCTGCTGCCGCGCCTCACGCGGTTCTGGTCGCACTTGTCGCGGCAGCGCGGTTCCACCGGCTCCATCGGCGGCGAGGGTGAATCGCAGCTCGAAGCCGACCGCCGGAAACTTTCCGAGCGCCTGGAAAAGATTGATAGCGAACTTGAAAAAGTCCGTTCCCAGCGCGAGACGCAGCGCGCCGGACGACAGCGCAGCGAGTGGCCGCTCGCCTCGATCGTCGGCTATACGAACGCGGGCAAATCCACGCTGCTCAACGCGCTCACCGGCGCAAAAGTTTTGGTCGAGGACAAACTGTTCGCCACGCTCGACCCGACCACGCGCCGCTTGAAATTGCCGACCAACCAGAATGTTCTGCTGACGGACACCGTGGGCTTCATCAAAAAACTGCCGCACGGACTTGTCGAGGCGTTCAAGGCCACGCTCGAGGAAGTCGTGCAGGCGGATTTGCTGCTGCACGTCGTGGACAGCAGCCATCCGCAGGCGCAGGAGCAGATTGACGCGGTCAACATCGTGCTGGCGGAAATCGGCGCGGCGGAAAAACCGGTGCTGATGGTGTTCAACAAGATTGACCAGCTTAACGACGGCGGCACCTTGAGCCGGCTGCGTGAAAAATTTTCCAACGCCGTTTCCATTTCCGCGAAGACCGGCGAAGGCATCACGCCGCTGCTGGCGGAACTCGGCACCCAGCTCCGGCCCATCCGCGAATGTCTGGAATTGCGCGTGCCGCAGGAACAGGCCGCCGTCATTGCGCGGATTCACGCCATCGGGCAGATCGTGGAGAGCCGCTACACCGGCAAAAACGCCCGCTTCAAAGTCCGCATCCCGCCGCACTTGGTGGAGGAATTTTCGGCGTTTGTGGTGAAGTGATCCGTTTCAAAAGCGGTGCTAAAGCAGCCGCAGTCCAGACGCTTCGCGAATGTCGAGCGTCACCAAACCTCGCGAAGCGTCTGGACTGCGTGCGGTTTACCGCCGCTGTCGTGCGCCCACGGTGAGCATATTTGTTTTGCGCAATGATCCTCGGTTGACGCTCCGGCCCTCGCATTCATGCATCTCGCTTGCACATTGCCACCGTGCCCGAAAGCGGTGCTAAAGCAGCCGCAGTCCAAACGCTTCGCGCATGCCGTGCGTCACCAAACCTCGCGAAGCGTCTGGACTGCGGCCGGTTTACCGCCGCTTTTCGCCGAACGTCAAAAATCATCCTCCACTTTCACGCCATCAATCTTGAACCGATAAATCATCTTCACCTGCGCCGGTGACGCCACGCGTTCGAACCACGCCGCCGAACACCACGGATACTGATTCGCCACCGGCACGAGCTTGTGCTTCACGGCATTGTGATGGACGTAATTCAACCGTGCCAGATAACTGTGCTGGAGCGTCAGTTTCGTGTCGCGGAAATTGAACCAGACTTTCCGGTCTTGCACGCCGTCCAGTTCATTCAGGTCGTGCGCTGAAACGCCGTGCAGCCGATGAAGCAGCTCGCCGAGATTTTTGGAATCATGCCGGCCGCGCGCCACGATGTGATAGTGGTTGGCGAACACGGCCCACGCTTCAAGCTGCCAGCCGTATTCTTTCGCCAGGGCGAGCAAAAGCCGTTCATGCAAATCCCGTTTTTCCGGCGTGTTGAAGAAATGTTGTTTGTGCAATGTGCTGGCGGTGACGAAATACACGGCGTTCTCGGCCAGACGATGAACCGGCGCGTGCGGCCAGTCCTTCGGCGGCAACTGGGATTTCAAATCCACGAGCCGCACGGCCGGCAGTTTGAAGGTGTCCGGCGACGGTGGATTGGAATCTGGACTCATGCGGAAAAACTCTCAAAACCTGACGTTGGTGAAAAGCGGAATCCACTGGTTGTCCGGATGAAAAGCGGCGCTAAAGCGACCGCAGTCCAGACGCTTCGCGCGGTTTGATGACGAACAGTATTCGCGAAGCGTCTGGACTGCGGTCGCTTTAGCGCCGCTTTCGTATGCCAAACGTGAACAAAAAGTTTTTGATTTACGCGCGCCCGGACGCAATGCCGATCCACAATCAGCATTGTTTCCCATTGAAATTGCTCGCCAAACGGTGTGTTTCCGTTATTTTACCGGCTTAATTAAAATCATGTTCACCGGGACTTACACTGCAATTGTCACTCCGTTTCGCGGCGGCCAACTGGACGAGGCCGCGCTCGAACGGCTCATCAAATTTCAAATCAAGGGCGGCGTGGACGGCATCGTGCCCGTCGGCACCACGGGCGAATCGCCCACGGTGGACTACGCCGAGCACATCAAGATCATCGCGCTGTCAGTGAAGTTCGCCGCGCGCAAGATCAAGGTGCTCGCCGGCACGGGCGGCAATTCCACCACCGAGGCGATTTATCTCACGCAGGAAGCTCAGAAGGCGGGCGTGGATGGTTCGTTGCAGGTCGCGCCGTATTACAACAAGCCCACGCAGGAAGGGTTGTATCAGCATTTCCGCGCCATCGCCAAGGCGGTGCCGACGCTGCCCATCGTGTTATACAGCATTCCCGGCCGTTGCGGCGTCGAGATCGGTGTGGACACGGTGAAACGGCTCGCGGCGGATTTCAAAAACATCATCGGCATCAAGGAAGCCGGCGGAAGCTGCGACCGCGTGTCGCAACTGCGCGCCGCGCTCGGCCCGAAGTTCGAGATCATGTCCGGCGACGATTCGCTCACGCTGCCGTTCATGTCCGTCGGCGCGAATGGCGTCATCAGCGTGGCGTCGAACGTGATTCCCAAGGAAGTTTCGCAGATGGTAAAATTTTATGCGCGCGGCGACGTGAAGAAGGCGGCGGCCCTGCACGCCCGGTATTATCCGCTGTTCAAGGACCTGTTCATAGAAACGAACCCGACGCCGGTGAAAGCCGCGCTGGCGATGATGAAATTGATCGAGGAAGAATACCGCCTGCCGCTCGTGCCGATGAATCCCAAGCACTGGGACGTGCTGCGCACGACGCTGAAGCGGTGCGATGTTTTGGAGTAAACTATGTGTTGTTTTTCCGGCCCGGTTAAATCCGTTTCCGCGACAAACATTTTCGCTCGTATGGGTGATAATGGCCGGCAGTTCCTCGCCTATTCGATGACGGTGAACATGGCGAAGCCGTTGGCGATGGTGCTGCCAGTGCCCGTGAAAAAGGGTTCGGATGAAAAGGCCGTCCGTTTCATCAATCTGGAAAGCTATCAGAATCTTTTCAGTGATTTAGATGCGGGCTTTCCAAAGCCGCCGACCCTCCAATCTGATTCTTTTATTCCGGAACCGGCAAGCAGAACAAAATCAATCAAATTGAAAGTCGTGCAGGTTGGAAATTTCGAGGCGTCATTCGTCCCAACCGACAAAGATTTCAACCGATTGGATGCGCGGTTCAAACTGCCGCCGGAATTGTTCGCGAAAATGCCTGACTACAAACATTTCGGTTTCGCTGTTTTCAAATTGAAACCCGGCGCACAGACGGTGCATCCCATGGCGTTTGATTTTCCCACGGCACGCGACGCAGAACTTTTCTTCCCAACCGTTCACATCCACGATGGCAAGGTTCACGCCCGCGCAAAATTTGACCATGTTTTGTATTGTCAGCCGTCCGGTGCGACGCACTTGAAACTTTCGACCTGGGAGGAGTCGCCACAGACTGCGGATCATTTCGTTGATGCAAAAAAATCTTCGGGTCTTGTTTTGGCAGGAGAGCATTGCTACAAACTGGAAATGCAAGGTTTGCTTGCAAACAAAGACACCGTTTTGGACGCATTGAAAAACTCATGAGCACCAAAGTCATCATCACCGGATCAAAAGGCCGCATGGGCCAGGCGCTCATCGCGTGCGCGAAACATTTCCGCGACCTCGAAGTCGTCGCGCAGATTGACCAGGGCGACGACCTGGCCGCCGTCATCCGCCAGGGCGACGTGGTGATTGATTTCAGCGCGCACGCGGCGACGGTGGAAGTCGCCAAGCTCTGTGCCAAACGCAAAAAGGCGCTGGTCATCGGCACCACCGGCCACACGGACACCGACACGTTCGAGATCAAAATGAACAAGTCGAAGATCCCCATCGTGTGGGCGTCGAATTTTTCCACGGGCGTCAACACGCTTTTCTGGCTCACGCTCAAGGCGGCGGAAATCCTCGGCCCGGACTTCGACCTCGAAGTGGTTGAGATGCACCATCGCCAGAAAAAGGACGCGCCCAGCGGCACGGCGAAATCGCTCGCGCAAATTCTCGCGGACGTGCGCAAACTGCATCTCGACGAAGCCGCGCGGCATGGTCGCAAAGGCATCGTCGGCGAACGCAAACAAACGGAGATCGGCGTCCACTCCATCCGTGGCGGCGATGTCGTGGGCGATCACACGGTCATCTTTGCGAACACCGGCGAGCGCGTGGAACTGACGCACAAGGCTTCGAGCCGTGACACCTTTGCGAACGGCGCGTTGCGCGCGGCGCTCTGGCTCGTCAAACAAAAGCCCGGCCTCTACGACATGCAGGACGTGCTGGGATTGAAATAATTCGTAGCAGCCGACGTGAGGAGGCTCTAACTAAAAAATAAAATGAGCCTCCTCACGTCGGCTGCTACCAAAGTATTTATCGCCCTTGGCTCCAACCTCGGTGACTCGCGGAAAATTCTTTGGGACGCGCTGGCGCGCCTGCAAAATTTTTCCGACGCAACGATTCTAAAATCTTCGTTCTGGCAGACGACGCCCGTGGATTGCCCGCCGGGGTCACCAAAGTTTTTGAACGCGGTCGTTGGTTTCATTCCGCAAAAAGGCGAAACGCCGGAATCGCTGCTGGAAAAAATGCGTGAATTGGAGAAGGTGTTTGGTCGTGCGCCAAAGAAAATCCTCAACGAGCCGCGTCCGCTGGATTTGGATTTGATCGCGTTCGGAAATGAAATCCGTAATTCGCCGGAATTGATTCTGCCGCATCCCCGCACGCATCTGCGGCGGTTTGTGCTGCAGCCGTTGAGCGAGATTGCGCCGGATTTGGTGTTGCCGGGGCAGGAGAAGACGGTGGCGGAACTGTTGGCGGAATTGCCGCCGGATGGTAGCGTCAGGCTTCCAGCCTGACGTAGAGGGCGGCATCCTGCCGCCCGGATTGGGCGTGTCAGTGCGGAGGACTTTCGTGTTTTTCACGATGGCTTGAAGTGGGTGAGATTTTTTCCGCCGGGCTGGAAGCCCGGCTCTACGGCAGGCAGGGATGCCTGCCGCTACGCAAATTTGAGCGTGTCGCCGAAAAGTTTATTGTGCTCGGCGATGGCGTAGCGGTCAGTCATGCCGGCGATGTAATCGCAGATGGCGCGGTGCTTGCCGAGCTTGCGGATTTGCTTGCGCGCGGATTCGCCGATTTCCTTCGGGTGCTGCTCGTAGTAATGGAACAAATCTTTCAACAACTGCCTGGCGCGGATGTGCGGCTCGTTGACGACGGCGTTGAAGTATAAATTTTTGTAGAGATACTTGCGCAGCTCGATGTTCAACTGGCGGCGCTCCGGGCTGTATTGAACCAGTGGTTTCGCGAGCCGGCGCACGTCATCTACGGAATCCACCCCGGCAGCGTTGATCAACCGTTCGCTCGTCGCCAGCACGTCGGCGATCTGCATGTCTATGATGGTGCGGATGATGAAATAGCGGCGACACTCCTCCGGCGGATTGCCATGTTCTATTTTTACGAGCCGCGCGGCTTGCGCCCAGATGCGAACGTGTTTGCACAATTCCTTTTCGGAAAGCAGTTCGGAATCGAGGCCGTCGTCGAGGTCGTGGCTGTAGTAAGTTATTTCGTCCGCGAGGTTGGCGATCTGCGCTTCAAGCGAGGGGTTTTTCGCGATGAAACCTTTTTTCACGCCGGGGCGGTCGAAGGCGGTCTGATGTTTCGCGAGTCCTTCGAGCACTTCCCACGAAAGATTCAGGCCGGAGAAATCTGGATACTTCTGCTCCAGTTCCTCGACGATGCGGAGGCTGTGATGGTTGTGTTCAAACCCGCCGTGCCCGCGCATGAGCTCGTTCAAAACCGTTTCACCCTTGTGGCCAAACGGTGAATGGCCGAGGTCATGCGCGAGCGCGATGGTCTCGACAAGGTCGGAGTTGAGCCGCAGCGCGCTGGCAATGTTGCGCGCGATGGCGGCGACTTCAATCGTGTGCGTGAGCCGCGTGCGGAGGTGGTCGCCGGTGCCGTTGAGGAAAACCTGCGTCTTGTATTCGAGCCGGCGGAACGCGCGCGAATGGATGACGCGGTCGCGGTCGCGCTGGTATTGGGTGCGCCAGAGCGGCGGTTCTTCAGGATGCTGCCGTCCGCGCGTGTCGCCGCTGAACTGCGCGAACGGCGCGAGGGTGTGGCGTTCGTTCTGTTCCAGTTCCTGGCGGTAGCGCGGCATGACCAAAGCCTCCATCAATTCGCCAGCAGTTCGGACACGGCGATGCCGCGCAGTTCAAACAGCCGGCGCAGGGTGTCCTCGATCAGGTTGTTCGGGCAGCTCGCGCCGGCGGTGATGCCGACGGTGATGTTGCCGGCGGGCAGCCAGTCGCGCGTCTCGACCTCCTGCTTTTTGTGCTGGTCGTAATGGATGATGAGCTTGTCCGACTCCATCTTCGCCGCGTTCTTGATGAAATAGGTCGGCAACACCTGCTCCCCCATCTCCGCAAGGTGCGAGGTGTTCGACGAGTTGTAACCGCCAATGACGATGAGCAGGTTGATCGGCTCCTTGAGCATCTTTTGCAGCGCATCCTGGCGATCCTGCGTCGCGCCGCAAATCGTGTCAAAGAAGCGAAAATGTTTTTCCACCGCCGCCGCGCCGAATTTTTTCTCCATCACGGCCTTGAAACGGCGTTGAACTTCCTCCGTTTCGCCGCGCAGCATCGTCGTCTGGTTCGCCACGCCCACCGCCAGCAAATGCAGGTCGGGATCGAATCCGTCCGAATGTGCGCCCTTGAATTTTTCGAGGAACTCAAGTTTGTTCCCGCCGTTCAAAATGTAGTCGCAGACGTAGTCCGTCTCCGCGAGCGTGAAGACGACGAGATAATGGCCGCTGCCGTAGGCGCGCGCCTGCGACGTGGTGGCCTTGGTTTCCTCGTGCATGGCCTTGCCGTGAATGATGCTGGTGACGCTCTCCTTCGAGTATTGGCGGACGCGTTTCCACACGCTCATCACGTCGCCGCAGGTGGTGTCCACAATGATGCAGCCCTTGGCCTCGATTTTTTTGCGCGTGCCGACCTCGGTGCCGAACGCGGGGATGATGACGGCGTCGCCGGGGTTCAGTTGGGCCAGCTCTTCATCCGTCGGCTTCGGCGAAATAATTTGGATGCCGAGGTTGCTGATCTGGTCGTTGACCTCGGGGTTGTGGATGATTTCGCCGAGCAGGTAGATGGGCTTGTGCGGGGCGACCTCGGCAAAATATTTTTTGGCGGCGTAGGCGAGGTCAATCGCGCGCTCGACGCCGTAGCAGAAGCCGAATTCCTTCGCGAGCTTCACCGTCATGCCGCCGGAGGAAAGCACGCCGCCGTTGGCGCGGATGTTCTCGACGATCTCGCTGCGGTAATGCGACAGCACCTGCGCCTGCACCTGTTCCATGATGTCCGGCCGGCGGAGGTTGATTTTTTTCTGGGCGGCTGCGGGAGCTTCCATTGACATGATGGAACGATAAACTTAACTGGCCGGAGCGTCGAGGCGAAAAGCTCCAGGCGCGGCACGGGCGCAGCTTGAGGATCCGAGGCCAGCCGGTGTTTCGTTTGGAGTTCCGCCTTTAGGCGGCCCCGGTTGGGTGCGGAGGCCGAACCGTCCCGCAGGGCGGGACGGAACTCCAAACGGCGGCAGTGTCAGGCTGCGCCCGCTTTGGGCGCGGTGCTGGAAAAAGCGGGCGCTGGAAAAAGCATGTCGCTGGAAAAAGCATGTCGCTGGAAAAAGCATTGCGTCGCGGAAAATACATGGGAGACTGTGGGCGGTTCGGAGCGTGGCTCAGCCCGGTAGAGCGCTTGGTTTGGGACCAAGATGTCGCAGGTTCAAATCCTGTCGCTCCGACCACTTCAATTTTCCCATCGGCGTTTTTCTAAAATGATCCCGGCTTGGCCGAGTCATACTGCCACAGCCCCCCGTTCAACGCGACGATTCGGGTTTCGGGCTGGTTTCATCATTCATCATCCGTGCTTCGGAATTCAAGCAAAGCGCACCGCCAAAATCCGGCTGCTCCAACTGTTCAATTTCCTGCCATAGGGTCCCGTCCCGGCGCAGTCTCATTTTTCGTCCGCGCCACTCGACGGTGTTCCCCGCAAAGGCGGCCACCCACAGCGCGGCCTGCAACAAATCCTTCGCCGGCACCAGCCACGCGGGCGAAATCAATTTCAGCTCCCGCGTGAACCGGCGCTGCAGATTTTGCGCGAGCAGAATCCGCACGAGCAAAAACACCACGGCGGCCAGCGGCGCGTGAAAACTTTTGGTCGCGGCGGGCGAAACGGCCAGCCACAGCAGCGGCCAGAGCGTGGCGTTCGAGAGGAGGCTGAAAAAATAGGGCGCCGGCTGGCAGACGCGGACGGTGCGCGCCCAGCGGAGCTGATGTTTCCAGACGTCCGGCCAGCCCATCGGCGCGTCCCAACATTCCACGACCACGGGGCAGAGCGCGATGGCGTGGCCTTTTTTGGCGATGCGATTTCCCAGTTGATAATCGTCGGCGAGACAATCGGCGAAGGATTGAAAGCCGCCGATTTCGGCCAGCGATTTACGACGGACGAGAATCGCCGCGCCGAGCGCGAAGTCGAGCGGCTTCAAGGATTTCGACTGCAACACCTGGCTCCAGAAATCGGCGTTGATGGCGACGGCCTCCCAGCGCATCGCGTTCGTGGTCGGATTGGCGAGGCGATAAAAACAGTTCACCAGCGCGGTTTTTTCATCCCGCAACGGCGCGACGAAGCTGGCGAGAAAATCCGGCGGCACGCGCACGTCCGCGTCGCTGATGAGAATCAAGCCGTGCTGCACCAGCTCCTCCAGTTGCGCGAGCTTGGCGGCCTTGGCGTTCATGCCGGACAGTGCGCCGCAGACGACGAGCTGCGCGCTGACGTTCGGATTTTCGGCGATCAGTTCCCGGACCAGCCGGCAGACCGGATCGTTCGCGTCGGCGACGCCAAAGAGGATTTGGACCGGTCCGGCGTAGTTTTGTTGGAACCAGCTGTGCAGCGAGGCGCGGGTGCTGGCATCGCCGCCTTTGAGCGGCTTGAGGATGGAGACGGCGGGCGCGAAGCCGGGTTCAGAATTTTTTTGGTGCAGCGGAAAGCGTCGCGCGGCGAAAAACTGCCAGAGCAGCAGGGCGCAGCTCAAGGTTGCGAGGCCGCCGAAAATGAGGTTCAGATAATTCACCGCCCACAGGAAACGACAAATCAGGCGGCAGCGCCAGCGGATTTCACCTCCGGGTGCTCGTCAATGATGAGGACGCCGTGCGCCGGGAGGTCGTAGTTGCCGACGATGTTCTGGCCGGTGAGGAAGTCGTGCATGGGCTTGTAGAACTGGATGCGGATCTGGGAATTCTGGTGGTTGAGCAAAATGTAGATGCGGGCGCCGTCCTTTTCGCGCATGGAAACCTCGATGTTTTCCGGCACTTTCAGCAGCGGCTGCAGGCTGCAGATCTGCCGCAGCCATGCGACGAGGTCGTTGTAAAAATGCTGGTGGCTCTGGGTGCCGAGGTAGATGGCCTTGCCCAGGCCGAAGGTGTTCATGGTGATGGCGGGCTTGCCGGCGTAAAAGTCCTTCGAGTAGTTGGCGAGGATCTGGCAGCCCTTCGGCTCGATGAGGTCGCACCAGAGTTTCGCCGGATGCAGATGGCTCGTGGGAAACGCGCCCTTGAACGTGAGATGGTTTTCCTCCGTCGGCGGCAGCATGTCGAACTCCACCACTTCCAGGCCGAACAGGTCCGTCAGGTCATGCGGGAAACCGGCGTCGCTGGCGATGTTGTGCTCGTCCACGAGGGCGGTGTTGAACGTGCCGACCAGCGTGCCGCCGTTCTGGACGTAAAGTTTCAGCCGGTCGGCGTCGCCGCCGGACAGCAGGTGCAGCGACGGCGCGAACACGATCTTGTATTTCGACAGGTCCTCGTTGGGCCGCGCGAAGTCCACGGGAATGCTGCGTTCGTGCAGCGCGTTGTAGATGAGCTGGACGTGCTCGCGCAGGCTGAAAAATTTGTTCGGCTGGTTGGGCTGCTGCAGCACCCAGTCGTTGTCGTGCGAGTAGAGGATGCAGGCGCTGGCGACGACCTTGGAATCCTTGAGCGCCGGGGCGAGCAGCTTCAATTCCAGGCCGATCTGGGAAATCTCGTCGAACACGCGGCGGTTGCCCTCGAACTTGTGCGGCAGCACGGCGCCGTGAAATTTTTCCGTGCCGAACCGCGGCTGGCGCCACGGAAAAAACAGGACCGCCGTCGCCCCGCGCGAAATCAGCTGGTAGGTGAACATCCGCAGCACGCCGGGGCGCACGATGGCATTGACCTCCTGCCAGTTCACGTTGCCGGCCTTCTGCTCGATGACCCAGAAGCCGGCGTCGCCGTCGGGCGTGCGGATGCCGGTTTTTTTCAGCGAGCGGAGCATGTCAATCTCGCACGCGATCTCGGACGGCCTGGCTTTGATGGCCGCCGCGCTTTCGATGGAGACGAAATCAATCGCCTCCGCGAGATCGAAATGGTCGAAGCGGTGGCGCAGCGCGCGGAGGTTGGTGGTGACGGGATGTTTCGGCGTGAGGGTGTGCAGGACTTCGGCCTGCATCTTGACGAACTGCACGATGGTGTCGCTGCAAAAGCGGCACCAGTTCAGGACGAGCGCGGGATTGTGCTGCGTGGGCGCGGCCATCGGCATGGGCACTTCATTCCACGCGCTCACCAGTTGTCCCCAATGGCGCAGGCCCAGGCGCTGGTTGAGGCGTTCGATGGTTTCGTATTTCGCCTCCAGCCAGAGGTGCCAATCGCGGCGCGTGTCCTCGTTGAACGCCGCCTCGGTGAAATGCCCGCCGAGGCTGTTGTCAATCTGCCACGCGACGAGCTGCGGATGGTTCCCGAGCGCCTTGGCCATCTGCTCCACGATGCGTTTGGAATAGCTCCAATACACTTCGCTGTTCAGGCAGACCGCGCGCCGGGTGCCGGCGTGTTTGATCTGGCCGTTTTCGTCAATGGGCAGAATCTCCGGATGCGTTTTGGCGAGCCAGACGGGCGGGGCGGCGGTGGGCGTGCCGAGCACGACTTGGATGTCATATTCGCCGAAGATGTCCATGACGCGCTTGAGCCAGTCGAAATTAAATTTGCCGTCGGCGGTTTCGCAGAGGCCCCAGGAAAATTCGCCGATGCGGACGATGTTGAAGCCGGCGGCGCGCATGAGCTGCGCGTCCTGCACCCATTGCGCCTCGGGATTTTCGGCGGTTCCGCCATAAGGGAAGACCCAGTGTTCGGGATGATAATCAACGCCAAAATACATATAAGCCTCGGGTTGGACGTGACACTAAAATCAAACCGGCGCGCTGGCAAACAAAATCGCAATAAAGCCACGGCATTTTCCAGCGGTGAATTTTTCATGGCGCGGTTTTTTCAGCCCGAAATCTGAAATCGCCGCCGGAGCGCGCCCGTCCCCGGGCGCAGCGAGGTGAAGCGTGAAGGAGGCATCTAATGATATCAAGCGGCTCGTGCGTGCGAACGGGGCTGCGCCCGGGGACGGGCGCGCTCCGGCCGCAGCTTGGCACCGCCCCCGTTTGGAGTTCCGCCTTTAGGCGGTTCGGCGTTCTCACCCAACCGGGGCCGCCTAAAGGCGGAACTCCAAACGAAACACCGGGCGGCCTCGGGGGCAGTGTCAAGCTGCGCCCCAGGCAAGATGCCTGTGCCACTACAACTTGTTTTCGCGCACAAAGCTGGCAACCTGTCCGCCATGTTGTCACAGGAAGAAATTCAAAACGCGCTGAAGTCCGTCAAGTATCCCGGCTTTTCACGCGACATCGTCTCGTTCGGCCTCGTCAAAGAAATTTCCGCCGCGAACGGCGCGGTGAGCGTCACGATGCAACTGACCTCGCCGAATCCCGAAGCCGCGCAGCAAATCAAAGCCGAGAGCGAACGCGTCTTGAGAGCGTTGCCTGGCGTAAATCACGTTCACGTCGAAGTGCGCCAGCCCGCCGCCGGTTCCGCGCCCGCCAGTCCGTTTGCAAACCAAAATAAAGTTTCCGGTGTGAAGCGAATCATCGCCGTCGCCAGCGGCAAAGGCGGCGTGGGCAAATCCACTTGCTCGGCGAATCTCGCCTGCGCGCTCACGCATCTCGGCGCGAAAGTTGGTCTGCTCGATTGCGATATTTACGGGCCGAGCATTCCGCTGATGATGGGCGTTCACGAAAAACCGACCGTCAACGAAGCCGAGCGCCTCGTGCCGCCGTCCAATCACGGCGTGAAAGTGATGAGCATCGGGCTGTTGGTCACGGACGACCAGCCGGTGATCTGGCGCGGGCCGATGATCACGAAAACCATCCAGCAATTTCTCCTCGCCGTCGAATGGGGCGAACTGGATTTTCTCCTCGTGGATTTGCCGCCGGGCACGGGCGACGCGCAGTTGTCGCTCTGCCAGACTGTGCCGCTCGACGGCGGCGTCATCATCAGCACGCCGCAGGAGGCTTCGCTCGGCGTGGTGCGCAAAGGCATCGCGATGTTCCGCAAAGTGAACGTGCCGATCCTCGGCATCGTGGAAAACATGAGCTACTTCACCACGCCGAACGGCGAGCGCGTGGAAATTTTCGGACATGGCGGCGGCCAGGAGGAAGCCGCGCGGCAGGACGTTCCGTTCCTCGGCGAAGTGCCGATCTTCACCGAAATCCGCGAAGGTGGCGACCGCGGAATGCCGATTGTGGTTTCCACGCCGAACCACGCCGCGGGCAAGGCGTTCATTCAAATCGCGGAAACGCTGCGGAAACAATTTGAATCAAAGGCGTAAAGCCGTTAGTTTCAAAACATGAGTGCAACAGTCCAATTTTTGACGAATGAAAAAGGGCGGAAAACCGCCGTCGTGCTGCCGATTGAAGACTACGAAAAACTTCAGGAAGATTTGAAAGACCTAGCCGTGATTGCCGAACGGCGCGACGAGGAAACCATTCCTCATGCGGAATTCAAAAAGGGATTGAAGCGCAATGGCCTTTCGCATTGAGTGGAAAAAATCCACGCGCAAAGATTTACGCAAGCTGCCTGCGAATGCTGCGGACAAAATCGTCGAGGCAGTTGAACACCTGTCACAAAATCCATTTCCTCACGGCGTCGAAAAATTGAGCGGCTCGGAACACGCCTATCGCATCCGGTTGGGCGACTACCGGGTTGTTTATGAAGTCGTCACGGAATCGAAGCTGGTTGAAATCCAGCGCGTGCGGCATCGCAAGGATGTCTATCGGTTTTGAATCGCGGAAATGTTGCGAAAAAGATTTTGAAATTCAAAATCAATCGTCGCTTGGTCGAAAAGGCTCTTTCGTTTCAGAAAACCGAGGTTTGCGACGATTTTGAATGTTGTCCAAAGCCTCTTCCGTAAACTTTTGGTGTTTGCCGTCTCTGCCTGAAGCTTCATTGGCGTGTCTGTCCAGTGTCTCTCGGAGTTCGGCAGCGGATTGCCTATGACTTTTTGCCATATCATCAAACCCGTCGCGAATGTTGGAGGAAATATTTTCCAGCCCCGACTCCAGCGAACTTTGCAAATCTGAAAGCGAACTCAAAAGATCATTTCGCAGGCTGGTAATCGCTTCATGTGTATTGCGGAATCCAGTGACAATGGCACTCGTGGTTCTGCGCTGCTCAAAAATTATATCAAATCTGTCAGTGCGGTGTGCCAGATCAATATACTCGGTTAAGCGTTTCATCAATGCTTCCGGCTTTGGAAGGTCTCCACTCTTTACGGGAAAGGCGGGGAATGTGTGGTCGCGGTTTGCGAGTTGAGAATAATATACTTTGGCAGATTCATTGATGAAGCTGACCTGTTTATCAAACTGTCTCAATGATTCTACGGCGTCTTCAATCGAATCCCAAAAAGGAGTGCAGGCACGTTCGTTAAAAAGCCTTTGCGCCCGGTCTAGTGAGACTTCAGTCCGCTCAAGCAAATTGTCCAGCGTCATCAAATTGTTTTCTTGCGCGCCATAAATTTTTTCAACTTTAACAACTGTTGCTGCCACTTCCGCTATTTCTTGTCCTTGTGCCATTCTATTTTCAGCATACAAACGTTCTGTTACCACCGTTTTCAAATGACTCCTATAAACAAAATCACGACTGATAATTGTGACTAGATAAGCAATAAATGGACTGCCTAGTAAACCTAGCCAGGCTAAAGACCGATCAGGCGGTTCGTGCGTTTTCAACCAAAAAACAAGAAAATTAGGGTAAGCAATCCATAACAGAACACACACCACAATTCCGAGGATGTTGAGTGCGGTCTTATTTACAAGGTTATCAGATTTTTTCTTATCCTCATCTGTTGCCAGATTTTCTGAATACCCACTCGGCGATGGGGTTGGTCTGGGTTTTATTTGGCGAGCGACCATGGCCAGAGATTACAAAATGGTTTTCAATCCGCAAGCACTACATCAAGGCAAAGCCAACGTGGTGTTTTGCGACGGCCACGTCGAATCGCCGACGTTGCAATTTCTTTTTGCCGACAGCAGCGACGCCGCCTTGTCCCGCTGGAACCGCGACCACCAGCCGCACCGCGAAAAACTTTCGCCGTGAGACTGCGGAGCGCTGCTCTGCGAGCCGCAACAAGTTTGAGCTCCCGGAAATCTACGACGTCTTGGACTGCGGTGGCAAGCGCAGCGCGACACCGCTTTCGCCCGCGCGAAAAATTCTCAAATTCACCACCCGCCGTGTGCGCTCGAAAGCGCCGTCGCCGCTCCCGCTCTGCCGGCGCAGTCCAAGACGCCGGAGGGTTATTCCGTCGCAATGGGATTGCGCCACTTCAAGCCGCGAAAACGGGCGAAGTCGGTGTCGTTGGACTGCAAGACGCAATTGTGTTCCACCGCCAGCGCGGCAAGGTGCGCGTCGGAAACCAGATTGGCCGTGGCATTGCCCGCGCGGAGCATCTGCTGAAAGATTTTCCAATGATGTTCCGTCGGCTGGATGAGGCGGACGCACGGCTGGTCCAGCCAGCTTTGCACGCGGTGGGTGGCTTCCGTCAACGTGAGCGGGTGACGGCTCGCACGTGGGCTGGTGCCGATGCGGATGAAGGCGTTGATGACCGGCCAGCACAGGCACACGGGTTCCGTGCCGCTCAATTGGTCGTCCCACCAGGTGCTTGCCGCCGCATGAAATTCCGATGATTTGTCCTCGGCGTAGAGCAGCAGGTTCACATCCACCAAAATCATCGGTAATCTTCCCCTTCGATTTTTGCCAGCAACTCGCCGATGTTGTCGTAACTCAAGCCGGGGCGAAGTCCAAGCGCGCGCGCCTTGGTTTTGTAAGGCTTGGCAACGGGCGGTTTCATCACTTCATCCAGGCCGATGCGCAACGCGGAGTTGATCACGCGTTTGAACGGCTGACCCAGTTTGGCCGCGCCGCGCTTCGCTTTCGCGGCCACGTCGGCATCGAGCGTCAAGGTGGTTCTCATAAAATCATCTTGATGCCTTTTTAAGAAAAGTCAACCGTCTGCCAGGCGCATACTATTTTATTACAGCCCAAGTCCGGCAATATTCTTGGCGGGCGGGTTCGGGTAGTGGCACGGGCGTCTCGCCCGTGAGTTTCAGCCCAAGCCAGGGCTTGCGCCAACCAGAAACTCACGGGCGAGACGCCCGTGCCACTACACACAAACCAAAGGCAGGCTTGTTACCGCGCCGTTCTCTGCTACCTTCCACGCCCCTGTGAAAAACATTTTACATTTTTTGGGCGGCCTGAACTGACATGGGCACCATCATTTCAGCTTCCGACGTCACCGTGCGCTACAACGAGCACTCGGTTCTCGACGACATCACGCTCGGCATCCAGGACGGCGACCGCATCGGGCTGGTCGGGCGCAATGGCTGCGGCAAGACGACGTTCCTGAAAATTCTCGCCGGCTTGCAGTCGCCGGACAGCGGCGAAGTGGATCGCCGCCGCGACCTCGTGGCCAGTTATCTGCCGCAGGATTTCATGCTGGATGAGACGAAGAATGTCCATGACAACGTCCGCGACGGCGCGCAGCACGTCTTCAAATTGATCGCGGAGTTTGAATCTTTGCCGCACGACTCCAAACGCCACGAAGAACTGGAGCAACGCATCATGGTGTTGGACGGTTGGACGGTGGAACGGCGCATCGAAATCGCGCTGGCGCATCTGAACTGTCCTGCGGGCGACCGCAAAGTTGACTCGCTCTCCGGTGGCGAGAAGCGCCGCGTGGCGATGGCGCGGGCGATTGTTTCGCAGCCGGATTTTCTGATGCTCGACGAGCCGACGAACCATCTCGACCCGGAATCCATCGAGTGGGTGGCGGAATTTCTGGAATCGTTCAGCGGCGCTTTTCTGGTCGTCACGCATGATCGTTATTTTTTGGATCATGTCGCCGGGACGATTCTTGAGCTGTCCAACGGGAAGTTTTTTTCGCACGCGGGAAATTACACCGACTATCTGCTGGCCAAGTCGGAACGGCAGGAGGCCGACGCGACCATCGAGCACAAGCGCCAGATGTTTCTGAAAAAGGAACTCGCGTGGGTGCGCCAAGGCCCGCGTGCGCAACGCAGCAAGCAGAAGGACCGCTTCGAGCGTTACTACGACGAGGCGGCGAAGGACGGTCTGGTGGTCGAGGAAGACGTGGAGTTGTGCATTCCGCCGCCGCCGCAGCTTGGCAATCGCACGGTGGATGTCGCGGGTCTCGGCATGGAGATTGCCGGGAAGAAATTATTTTCCGGTTTTAATTTCACGTTCGAGAACGGCAAGCGCGTCGGCATCTGCGGTCGCAACGGCCTCGGCAAATCCACGTTGCTGAAAATCGTCATCGGCCAGCTTCAGCCAACCGAAGGCACGGTGAAGACCGGCCAGCTCACGAAGTTCAACTACGTGGACCAGGGGCGTCTGCACATGAACGAGGAGCGCACGGTGATGGACGAAGTCGCCGACGGCACGGAGTTCGTGCAATGGGGCGATGCAAAACTTTCGGTGCGCTCGTATCTCAAACGCTTTCTCTTTTCGGATGATCGAATCCTGACGCAGGTGAAAAAATTGAGCGGCGGGGAACGCAGCCGTTTATTGCTGGCCAAGATTTTGAAAAGCGGCGGCAACTTCCTGATTCTCGACGAGCCGACGAATGACCTTGATCTGCCGACACTGCGCGTGTTGGAAGAGGCGTTGATTGCGTTCACCGGCGTGACGTGCGTGGTGAGCCATGACCGTTATTTTCTGAACCGCGTCTGCACGGACATCCTGGCGTTTGAAGGCGACGGCAAAATCCATCACAGCGTCGGCGACTACGATTACTATCTGGAGAAGAAAAAGAAAGCCGAAGTAGCGGCGGCTCGGCAGAGCGCCGCAATTGTGGCGACGAATAAATCAGCGGCACTCTCCCGAGATGCCGCTACGAAGGCCGCCAAGCCGCGCAAACTTTCCTTCAAGGAGACGCGCGAGCTCGAAGGCATGGAAGCGCAGATTCACGAAGTGGAGGCCGAAGTGGCGCGCATCGAAGGCTTGTTTGCCAATCCGGAATTTTTCCGCAAGCAGGCCGCGCAAGTCGGCCAGTTCACCGAGGAACTTGAAGCCGCGAAGAAAAATGTCACGAAGCTGTATTCTCGCTGGGAGCAACTGGAGGCGGTGCGCTCGGCTTCGACGGATTCATCGGCAGGTTGATGCGGTGCGGCTTGAGCTCGGCGTAGATGGACTTTCACTTTGACCTTGTGGCCTTTGATGTTGGCGCGGTTCAGCTTGGCGACGGGTAATTGGCCGGCAAGACGTGATTGGCAAACCCACCGCCGACCTGTTAAACTGGCTTCATGAAACTGGCTGAAATTCTTCCCGCTCTCCACGAATTGCCGCGCGCTGACAAGTTTCGCGCGGTCCAGTTCCTCACCGCCGAACTGGCGCAAGGCGAAGGCGGCCTGTTGCCGGGCGCGGAATACCCGGTTTGGTCGCCCTACGAAGCGCACGACGCGGCCGCGACCCTCGCGCAATATCTTCGCGAACAAACGCAGCCCAAATAGGCCATGCTCGCCCGATTTCCCTACCTGCCGATGGCCTCGGGCCGTGGCGATGCCTCGTTGCTGCCGCTGCTGCCGCTGGAACTGCGCTTCAAAGACGGTGAGGCCATCCAAACTCACGGCCTGCTCGATTCCGGCGCGACCGTCAACGTGCTCCCGTATGGGCTGGGCGTGCGGCTTGGGGCGGTTTGGGAAGCGCAAACCACTCGCGTGACGCTGGCCGGAAATCTGGCCGCACAGGAAGCACGCGCATTGCTGGTCCAGGCACAGGTCGGCGACTTCGCATCCGTCCCGCTGGTCTTTGCCTGGACGCGTGCGGATCACGTGCCACTGTTGCTCGGGCAAGTCAACTTCTTCGAAGAGTTCGACGTTTGCTTCCACCGCGCCCGCCGGCAATTCGAGGTCGAACCAGCGCGCAAATAACAAACGAAACGCAGCCGGTCAGCTTCCCGAAGCTGTATGCTCGCTGGGAGCAACTGGAGGCGGTGCGCTCGGCTTCGACGGATTCATCGGCTGGTTGATGCGGTGCGGCTTGAGTTCGGCGTAGATGGACTGCGCGAGGCCGGACTTGATGAAGCCGATGGCCTTCGCGCCCTTGACGTTGAAAAATCTTTCAAAGTCCGCCGCCGTGAAATGCTGCACGACCGGGTAATGCGTGAAATCCCGCAGCACTTCTTCGCGGCTCGCTTCGGCGATGTCCGTGGTGATGAGAACGAAATGCAGTTTCCCCTTGTTCGCCCGCAACGTGTCGCGGCCAACGAGCAGCGCGCGGGTCTTGGTGACGAACGGAAAAAGGCGCTCGACCCGTTCGGCGGGGGCCGGATTTTCGGATGGCACTTCGTTGTTCATGAGTTGGACCTAATATTTGGAGCGCGGGCTTTAGCCCGCTTCAATGTTCAAAGTTCAACGCCGTAAAAAAAATTGCGAGCGCACTTTCATCTGCACGTTGAAGCGGCATGAATGCCGCGCTCCGGTCACGCCACCTTCGCCTTGACCTTGTGGCCTTTGATCTGCGCGCGGTTCAATTTGGCGATGATGCCGTTGGCGTGTTCGCTCGCCACGTCCACAAACGAATGCCGCTCGCGCACATCCACGGTGCCGACCACTTTGCCGGGCAGTCCGGTTTCGCCCGCGACGGCGTTCACGAAATCAATCGGCGCGACCCCTTGCTCCTCACCGACACTGATCCAGAGGCGCGTCTGGTCGCCCGGAGTTGCGCGGCTGGCTTTGGGTTTCGGCGCGGCGAGCGGCGCGGCCTTGGGCTTGATGAATAATTTTGATTCCGTCCTGGCTTCAGGAGCTTTCACCGAGGCCAGAATCTCCGCGTCGGAAAAAGTTTCCACCGCTTCGGTTTTAACTTCTGGTTTGTAGGAGACGACGTGAGGAGTCTCTGATTTTTTTTCAATTTGAGTCTCGTCACCTCGACTCCTACGAGATTCAGCCGGCGGCGGAATAATGGTTTTCTTTACGGCGGGCGCAGCCGTGGCTTTCCACGGCGTGGCTTTGGATTTCATCGGCGCGAATTTTGAATCGGCACGGGGGGCATTGTCCTTGAAACGTGCCGGGCCGGAGGCCGGCGTTCCGGCGCGCGGCGGACGATCTTCAAACTGACGCGGGCGTTCGGGGCGGCGGTCGTCATAACTCGGACGGCGGTCATCGCGTTGCGGGGCGCGGCCGCGCGGGCCGCGATCTTCGTAACGCGCCGGCCGTTCGTCGCGGAACGACGGGCGTTCATCGCGCTCGGGGCGTTCGTATTCGACCGTCTTCGGCGCGGACTTGGGAGCGGCGGCACCTTCGCCATGTTGCAACAAGTGAATCAACGCCGAGGCCAGATCCGTCGAGGCAAAACCTTCCTCGAGCAGGCGCTCGATGAGGCGGTCCTGTTTTTGATACTCGCCGCTGGTCAGCAAGGCGCGGAGTTTGTCCAGGAACACGTTCGCGCGGGCTTCGTGGACTTCATCGGCGGTCGGAATTTTGCCGCGCTGAATCCGCATGTTCGTGAAGCGTTCGATGTTGCGGATCTGAAACACTTCGCGGCCGGCGGCGAAGGAAATCGCGCGACCGCTGCGCCCGGCGCGCCCGGTGCGGCCGATGCGATGGACGTAATCTTCCGCGTCGTAAGGCAGATCATAGTTGAACACCACTTGCACGTCGTCCACGTCAATGCCGCGCGCGGCGATGTCCGTGGCCACGAGAAATTCCAGGCCGGACTTGCGGAACTTGCCCATCACGCGGTCGCGTTGCGCCTGCGTCATGTCGCCGTGCAGCCGGTCGGCCATGTAGCCCGCGGCTTCGAGATGATCCACGAGGTCGTCCACCATGCGCTTGGTGTTGCAGAAAATAATTCCCAGCTTGAGGTCGTGGATGTCAATGAGCCGCGTGAGCAGTTCAATTTTGTAACGGCGGTCCACCTCGTAATAAACCTGCTCGACGGTCGGGACGGTCATCGCCTTCTGCTCGACCTTCACGTTCTGCGGATCGCGGGAATATTTTTCAATCAGGTCGCGGATCGGACGCGGCATCGTGGCGGAAAAGAAAACCGTCTGCCGTTCCTTGGGCGCGTCTTTGAGAATGGTTTCGATGTCGTCGCGGAAACCCATGTTGAGCATCACGTCCGCCTCGTCGAGGATGACCATCTTGACTTTGTCGAGCCGCAACGTGCCGCGCCGCATGTGATCCATCACGCGTCCCGGCGTGCCGATGACGATCTGCGCGCCCTGCTTGAGGCCGAAAAACTGGCGCTCATAAGATTGCCCGCCGTAGATCGGCAGCGCATTGATGCCGCGTTTGAAAAGCGAAAGCTTGTGGACTTCCTCGGAAACCTGCACCGCGAGTTCGCGCGTCGGACAAAGGATGAGCACCTGCACGGCCTTGAGGTTCGGATCGGTTTTTTCGACGGCGGGAATGGCGAACGCGGCGGTCTTGCCGGAACCGGTCTGCGACTGGCCGACGACATCGCGTCCGCTCATCAGCACGGGAATGGCCTCGGCCTGGATGGGCGCGGCCTTTTCGAAGCCGAGTTTTTCAATGGCCTTCAGCACTTCGGGAGAAATGCCCAGTTCGGAAAAAAGTTTGGGAGTCATGCAATTTGTGTTTTCTACCCTTGAAGACTATCTGAACGGGCGGTGCAAAGAGAGACAAATCTGCGCTTGCAACCGGCGACCGGATTGACATTCTGAAACCATGAATCCCAAGCGCCTGGTTCTCGCCATCGTGGCCGTGTTCGCTTTTGTGTGGCTCACGGATTTTCTCATCCACGGTGTCTGGTTGAAAAGTGATTACTCCGCCAGCATGGGCCTGTGGCGTCCGGAGGCCGAGATGCAAGGACACATGGGCTGGGTGATGCTCGGCGAACTGCTCGCCACCGTGACCTTTACCGTCCTTTACGCGAAAGGTTTTGCGAAGCAGGCGTGTCCCGTGTTCGCGGTGATGTTTGGACTGTTCATGGCGCTGTTCAGCCAGGCGAACACGCTCATCACCTACGCCGTGCAGCCGATTCCAGGCAGCCTCGCGGTGAAGTGGTTCATCGCCGCTGTGGGGCAGGGCGTGGCGATGGGCCTGATTGTTTTCTTCGTCTATAAACCGAAGCCGGGCGACGGCAAGGACGGCGGCTGCGAAACGAAAAAATAATTCCCAATGCGACCATGAAAGCAAACCCCATCCCCCACGGTTTCGAGGGCGCGACGCCGTATCTTTATTGCCGGAACGCGGCCGGCGCGATTGAGTTTTACCAAAAAGCTTTTGGCGCGACGGAGCGGGTGCGCATGGCGATGCCGGGCGGCAAAATCGGCCACGCCGAAATCAAGATCGGCGGCGCGACCCTCATGCTCGCCGATGAATTTCCGGAGCGGGGCGTGCTTGGCCCGCAGTCCATCGGCGGTTCGCCGGTGACGGTGGTGATTTACGTCGAGGACGTGGACGCGCTGGTGGCCCGCGCGACGGCCGCCGGCGCGACGGTGTGGAGTCCGCTCGCTGACCAGTTTTATGGCGACCGGAACTGCGGCCTGCGCGACCCGTTCGGCCACTCATGGATGTTTGCCACGCGCAAGGAAGACCTCTCGCCCGAAGAAACGCAAAAACGCGCCGACGCCTTGTTCGCAAAAAAATAAACCAGCCGTCGCTTATGAAAAAAACCCTGCTCCTGGCCGGCACAAAAAAAGGACTGTTCCTGTTCACCAGCAGCGACCGCAAACGCTGGCTGCCGCATGCGCCATCCCTCAACGGCAAGGAAATCAACCATGCCATCTACGATTCGCGCACGAAAAAAATTTTTGCCACGGCCAATGACGCGTGGTTCGGTTCGGAAATTGTCTCGTCCGGCGATCTCGGAAAGAACTGGCAGTCGTCGAAGAAAAATCCCGCGTTCGCCAAAAAGTCCGGCTTGAAGCTGGAGCGCATCTGGCACCTTGAGCCGGGCCGCGTGAACGAACCGAAGGTTCTCTACGCCGGCGTCGCGCCCGCCGCGCTTTTTCGCAGCGACGATGACGGGCAGACGTGGGACGAAATCACGACGCTGTCAAAACATCCCACGCGACCGAAATGGCATCCGGGCGCGGGCGGACTTTGCCTGCACTCCATCGCGCTGGATCCGAAAAACCCGGGGCGGATGTTTGTCGCCATTTCCGCCGTGGGTGTTTTCCGCACCGAAGACGGCGGCAAAAGCTGGCACACGGCGAACCGCGGCACGCGCGCCGAGTTCAATCCGGGCAACAAATATCCCGAGTTCGGCCAGTGCGTTCACAAGCTGCAGATGCCGCCAAGTGATCCGAGTCTGCTCTTCCAGCAAAATCATTGCGGCGTTTATCGCAGCGCGAACGGCGGCGCAACGTGGGACGAAATTTCCAAGGGTCTGCCGTCGGATTTTGGTTTTCCGCTGGCGGTTCATCCGCGCGAGGCGGAGACGATTTTTGTGCTGCCGCTGCAGGGCACGTTGGACGCGCCCACTCCGTTTCGCTGTCCGCCGGAAGGCCGGCTGCGCGTTTATCGCAGCCGCAACGGCGGAAAAACCTGGCAGGCGCTGACGAAAGGACTGGCGCAGAAGGAGGCGTTCATGGGAATTTATCGCGAAGGCATGGCGACCGACCGGCGCGACCCGGCGGGAATTTATTTCGGCACGAACACGGGGAAAATTTTCGCGTCGCGGAACGAAGGCGATGCGTGGGAAACGCTGGCCGATAATCTGCCGCCGGTTTTTTCCGTGGCCACGGCGGAGATTTGAGCCTGTAATCCGAAGGCCGGACCATCCACCATGAAGGGCATGAAGGGCATGAAGAGAAAAACTTCATGGGCTTCATGCCCTTCATGGTTAATCATTCGGGCCGGGCCGGTGCCCGGCGTTCCAAATAAAGCCATGCCCGCGTCCATGGCGCGGCGCTTGCCGGACGTTGGAGACTTTCTCAAAAAAGAAGCGCGTCCGGTGTCCGGCTGACTTGAAAGACTGCGAGACAAACCTGCGCGGTCGCCGGATCGTTCAGGCACAGCGCGCCTTCGCGGATTCTCGGCACCGGGTCGCCTTCGAGTTGCAGCGGGAAATTTTCCACCAGCATCTGCGCGTAAGCTGGAAAATTTTCAAATCCTTCCGCCCGCAGTTGCACGCCGTTCACCAGCCGGAATTTTCCAAAGCTGGCCTGGCACGTCTGGCGCATCAGTTCCACCAGCACGCGGCCCATCGTGTAGCGCGGATTTATTTCCACAATGGGTTTTAATTTCGTCGCGCCGTCCGCAGTGCGATAGACAAAAGCATCAATGCCGATTGGCCCGGTGAAATCCACGCGCCGCAATTCGGTTTCGAGCGCAGCAAAAACTCCGGCGTAAAAATCCAGCAGCCGCTGGGAAATGTCCGGCGGCTCGCGGAACACCGAAATGATTTTCACCGGAATCCGCTTGTGATGATGCGACTCGGCGAAGTTGGCGACGAATTGCCCGCGCGCGTCATTGAGCAATCCGGTGTAGCCGCAGAGCTTCAAACCGCCGGCTGACATTTCGAGCTGCACGGAAAAATCCAGCAGCCGTTCCAACCACGGCTCAACGACGAGTTTCCTTTTTTGCGCGAAAGCATTTTCCATCCAGCGGCGGTGCGTCTCCAGAATTTCCGGCTCGAACAGACGCATCGCGTTGCTGCCGGCCACGCCGAACGCGGCCTTCACGACAATCTTGTGATGGCC
>JAYVCM010000478.1:0-3773 GCA_043749955.1 Limisphaerales bacterium
TTGGTCCGCGCCAGCGGCACGAACGGCGGCGGCGCAAACTTGATCGGCGTCGTGGTCAGGTTCGTGTCCTCGGTGAAGGTGAGGTAGGCGTATTTCAACCGCGGGGCAAAGAGAGTGTAAATCCAGGCCGTGGGGCTGGGATTCCCGTTCGGATTCATGATGATGCTGATCACCGAGGAATTGCTGTAGGCCAGGGTGATCGTGTTGGAGTGATTCACAAACCCGCTGTCAAAAATCAAAGTGCTCCCGTTATAGACCTGCATCTGGTCCGGCACGGTGAAGAAATCGTAAGAAATGGTGATGCTTCCAGGATTGACGCCGGTATCAATGGTGTTCGTGGCCGCCTGCCGGCCGCCGTTGGCCGCGGCCGGAACGATGTTGGTCACGGTGTAGTTCACCCCGCAGCCGTTGGTGCTTTGCCCGCCGCGATTTTCCATCAGCAGATAACGTGTGCCATCCGGACTGACAAGGTGGAAGACCAGGTCGGAAATGCGCGGATGATCCACGCGCAGGCCGACTTGGAAGGTTTGCATCAACTCCCGGTTCGTCACGAACATGGAATCGTAAGTCACCGCGTCGTCCAGCAGCGCGAGCGAGCCGGCTGAATTCCAGTCCACCGTCGTGATCGCCGTGGCACTGAACGAGAGGGTCACGCCCAGCAAAACATCGTGCGACACCGTGTCCGGATTATACAGCCCGACAAAGTAACGTCCCGGCAGCAGCGGCGGGCCGTAGGAGATTTCATTGCCCGGCACGATGCCGTTGGTCAGCTCGACGCGGGCGAGGAAATTGGAAAATGTTGGCGTGTCGTTGACATTCAAATAAAGCTGGATGGGCGGCACGGATGTCGGCGGAATGTTCGTCGCCACGACGAGCAAGTTGGTATAGCCCACGGGCACGTCAATGAAATCATAGAACCAGCCGCCCGGCGGAACGGTGACGTTTATGAACGGCTTCTGGCTTAAATCGCGGTGCGGCTCGAGCTTGAAATTGAAGCCGGTGACGCTGCCGGTCTGCGACTGCGAATCGTCCACCTGCGTCATCAGCCACGGGCCGATGCCCTCCTTGCCCCGGAACGTGGTCAGCGCACCCGGCCCGTCCGTATGGATGGCCCCCGGCACGTTGCCCTGCCCGCTGTCGTCATAAATAAACGGGTTTGGCGGCACCCCGGGCGTCACCGCGCCGAATCCATCATGGTTGTTCAGAATCGCATAGCCGCCGCTGTGGCTCAAGGCGCCGAGCAGGTCGCCGAAATTCTGATGGGAAAAAGTATTCGTCACGATGACGTTCCGCACCTCAATCGGCGTGAGCGCCAGCCCGAAGACATAGCCGACGCCGGGATGCGCGTTGTTGCCGTCCGGGATGGCGACCGGCAGCCGCAGGCCGGTGACGTATTCATTGCCGTTCGAGTCGGTCTGGCTGAACGGCTGCTCGCTGAAGATGGGGACGAAGCCATACTGGCCGGCCATCTGGTCCTGGCATTGCACGCCGATGAAATAAACCTGGCCCAGCGCCGAATTGCTGTAGGCGACAAATTCCGTGCCGCCGCGACCGACCGAAGAACTGTCGCCGTTCACCTTGAACAGGCAGTTGGAAATGACCGTCTGGTTGAAATTGGTGAGCTGGCCGGCGTTCGGGTCCGGCGCGCTGGCGACGAGCATTTCCAGGTCCGCCTCGGGCCGCGTGCTGTTCGCGGTGGAATCCGCAAACACACCCTGGCGCGGAATGGCCAGCGTGTTCGGCAGGAACACGATGAACGCGGCGTTGGTGAAAATCGTGGTGTTCGTGACCACGAAGAAATGCCACTGGTTCGTCTGGCCGATATGAAACACGGCGTTCGTCGCGAAAAATGAATTCGTCCCGAATGAAAGGTCGTTCGTGCTCAACCACGGCGCGTTCGCCCCGGACACCTGGTTGAAATAAATCCCGTTGGTGGCCGGCAGGAACGTGACGTTGGGCGCGATGGCCGGGACGAAGCCGGGCACGGCGGCGGCGACGCTGACGCCGTTCGTGTTCTGGCCGTCGCCGTTGGCGATCACCAGCGCGAAGTCCTGCACGATGTTCGTCTGCTCCAGCGTGACGGCGTTCACATTAACCGCGTGGCCGATGATGGTGACGGAATAATTCGTGGCGAGCGTGGACGAGATATAGACGTTCTCGACGTTGTTGATGGCGTCCAAGGCCGGAACGGAATTGCTCGTGGACGCGAGGCTGAACGGCGGCGTGCCGGACGCGGCAAAATTGTTCGCGTAATAAATTTTTCCATTGTCCAGGTTCGTCACGATGAGATCGAGGTCGTTGACGAGCTTGATGGCGGCGGCGGGGTTGCCCGGCGGATCGGTCCACGCGAGCGTCACGCGCAACGGCTGCGAGCGCGCGGCGGCGGTCGGCACGGTGACGAGATAAGTGCGGCGGTCGCCGGTGGCGAGGGCGTTTGTCGGGCTTTGGTCCACGAAGAACATCGGCGTGTTCGTCACCGCCGGCGAAGTGTTGGTGAGCGCGGAGGGGATGGAGTTGGTCAGCTTCACCAGGCCCCAGCCCTGAAAGTTGATCGTGTTCGTCACGGCGAACCGGTAGCTGCCCTGGACGCGCGCGCCGTTGACGAGCATCGCCTTGAGCAGCGCCGGACTCGGCGTCTGATGCAGCGTGTTCGTGAAAAAATCCTGCATCAGCGCGAGCACGCCGGACACCGCCGGGGCCGCCATGCTCGTGCCGGTTTCGTAACGGTAATAATGCGGCGGATTCAGCGAATCCGGGTCGCCGCCAATCGAGTTGTTCAAGTTGCTCAAGACCTCGAGCTGGTTGCCCAGGTCGTTCGTCGTGATGATTTGTTCCTGGATGTCAAAATTGACGGGGAAATTCGTCCCGTCGCCGATGACGTAGGAGAGACTGCCGTTCTCCAAAACCGAGATGTCGGTGATGGTGCCGCCGCTGTCCGGCGGAATGGAGACCAGGTTGGTCCGCAAAATGTCATAGCTGGCCGGAACCGCCGGGTTCGGTGTGCCGGCGTCGGAAACATAAATCGGCAGGCCCGGAAACGGCACGGGCGACTTTTTGTTCGCAAAGACCCGGATGCTCACGCCCACGGCATTTTGCGGCATGAGCATGAACCCGGGCACCAGCGTGTTGGTGTTCACCACGTGGTTGGGCAGGGAAGTGTTGTGATAATTCGTCGGGTTGTAATAGGCCTTCTCATCCCACACCGACGAGCGCAGCGAAACCGTGAACGTCCCCGGCGCGATCACGTCCGGCTTGAACCTTCCAAAAGTTCCTTCCGTCTGCACGCCCACGTTGCCGCGCGCGGAATAGGCGGCCACCTGAAACGGGCTGTCCGTCTCGCCCTGCCACGCCAGCGTCTGGTTGGTGCTGCCGAGCGGCAGGTAGGTGTTGGTGATGTTGCGAAATTCCTCCATCGCCCCGACGGTGATGACGTTCTTCGCCGTGGCGGGCGACAGGATGGTGTCCGAATTGCCGCCGGTTCCGCCGTCGTTGCCGCCGCCGTCGTTGCCCGCCGCGAACACGAACAGCACCGGCTGCGGCCCCGTCGTCTCCGGCAGCGCATCGCGCACCGCCGCATCGTAGCTCGCCGCCGAAAGATCGTAGGCATTGTCGCCGTCGTTGATCCAGCTGTTGTTCGAGATCAGCGCGTTCGTCTGCGCCGGCTTCTCCTGCAGATAGGAATCGGACGTGGCAAAAACGTCATGGCCGAGGAAGCCCACGGAAAATAATTTCGCCAGCGGCGCCTTGCCGCGAAAATTCGCGTTCGTCACCGA
>JAYVCM010000479.1:0-5528 GCA_043749955.1 Limisphaerales bacterium
CTGCCGATGTATTGGCTGGGGCTGACCTCGAACATCATGTCGCTCGGCGGCATCGCCATCGCCATCGGCGCGATGGTGGACTCGGCCATCATCATGGTCGAGAACGCGCACAAATTCCTCGAACATTTCCGCGAGGAGAAAGGGCGTGATCCAACGAACGGCGAACGCATCGAAGTCATCATCGCCGCAGCCAAGAGCGTCGGGCGTCCGCTCTTTTTCGCGCTGCTCGTCATCACGGTGAGTTTCATTCCGGTGTTTTCTTTGGAGGCGCAGGAAGGACGCTTGTTCAAGCCGCTGGCCTACACCAAAACTTTTTCAATGTTCTTCGCCGCGCTACTCGGCGTGACGCTCGTGCCGGCGTTGATGCTGCTGTTTGTGCGCGGCAAGATCACGCCGGAGATAAAAAATCCCATCAACCGTTTCCTGATCTGGATTTACCAGCCCGCCGTGCATTTCGTGCTGCGCTGGCGCTGGCTCACGATCTTCGCCGCCCTGCTCATCATGGTGGCCTCGGTCTATCCGTATAAACAGCTCGGCAAGGAATTCATGCCGCCGCTCAACGAAGGGGACATCCTGTTCATGCCCACCGCCGTGCCCGGCATGACCATCACCGAGGCGACCAAGATTCTGCAAATCCAAGACCGGATGCTGCGCGAGTTTCCCGAAGTTGAAACGGTTTTCGGCAAGGCCGGCCAGGCGGAAACTCCGACCGACCCGGCGCCCGTCTCCATGTTTGAAACCGTGGTGCGGCTCAAGCCGCCGGCCCAATGGCGTGCCGGCATGACCTGGGAAAAACTCGTCGCCGAGATGAACGCGAAAATGAAACTGCCCGGCATGGCGAACATTTTCTGGATGCCGATCCAGACGCGGACCGAAATGCTCACCACCGGCTTCCGCTCCGTTCTGGGCATCAAAGTGTTCGGCCCGGACCTCGGCACGATTCAGGCCATCGGCGTCCAGATTGAAAAATCGTTGAGCGATTTTCCGGGGACGCGCAGCGTTTTCGCCGAGCGCACCACGGGCGGCTACTTTCTCGACTTCACCCCGAACCGCGAAGCCGCCGCGCGCTACGGCCTCACGGTCGGTGACGTGAATGACATCGTGGAAACCGCCATCGGCGGCAAGACCATCGCCACGACCGTCGAAGGCCGCGAGCGTTATCCGATCAGCGTCCGTTACGCGCGCGATTTCCGGGAAGACCTTGACGCGCTCAAGCGCGTGCTCGTGCCCGTGCCGATGGGGCGTGAGAGCGGAGGAGCGTCAGAGCGTATGAGCGTGGGCGGCGGAGCGAACGCTTCAACGCTCCCACGCTCCGACGCTCCGACGCAAATCCCCATCTCGATGCTGGCCGACATCAGTTACAAAACCGGCCCGCCTTCCATCCGCAACGAGAACGGCCAGCTCGTCGGTTTTGTTTTTGTGGACATCACCGGCGACGACATCCAGGGCTATGTGGACGCCGCCTCGAAGCGCATCCGTGAAACCGTCCAGTTTCCGCCCGGCTATTACGTCCAATGGGCGGGCCAGTTTGAGTATCTCAAAAGCGCCGAGCAGAAACTCAAAGTGGTCGTGCCGTTCACGCTGCTGATCATTTTCGTGCTCATCTACCTGAACACGAAATCGGTGATCCGGACCGCCATCGTGCTGCTCGCCGTGCCGCTCTCGCTCGTGGGCGCGTTCTGGTTTCTCTATTTCCTCGGCTACAACATGAGCATGGCCGTCTGGGTCGGGCTGATCGCCCTGGCCGGATTGGATGCGGAAACGGGGGTCATCATGCTGCTCTATCTCGATCAGGCGTGGGATAAATTTCGTGCCGCCGGCCGGATGAACTCCCTGGGCGACCTCCATGCCGCCGTCATCGAAGGCGCGGTGCAACGCATCCGCCCCAAGATCATGACCACCTGCGCCATCTTGTTCGGCCTGCTGCCGATCATGTGGTCGCCCGACACGCAGTCCGGCGCCGACGTGATGAAGCGCATCGCCGCCCCCATGATCGGCGGCGTGGTCACGTCCGGTATTTTGCAACTGCTGCTTTATCCCGCGATTTACGTTTTGTGGCGCCAGCGGCACTTGGGAACTCCGCTTAATTCTTCAAGCGTTGCGGCTGCACCCGCTGAAGCCGCCGCTCCCATTGCGCCCAGCACATCAGCCCGTCTCGAAGTTCCGGCAATTTCCCGTCCGCGTCGCTCGTGGTTCGGTGTCGTTCTGATTCTCGTCATCATCCTTGGCATCGGCGGATTTTTTGCGTGGCAAAAATTCGGCCACAACAATTCTGGCGGAAGAATCTCCGGCGCTCCCTTCGCCATGCAGAAGGTGAAAGACCTGACCGTCAATTTCATTCATCCCCAAGGCCAGCTCGAAAAACAGATGAATGAAATTCTCATCGAGTTCCGCGATTCCGCCAGCGGTGAACCGGTGGATGTCGGCACGGTGAAGTTCGACCTCGACATGAACATGCCCGGCATGGTGATGCACAGCGGCGCGACGATTGCACCGGCCGGCACGCCGGGTCAATACCGCGCCCAAGTCAAACCCGGCATGGGCGGCGACTGGACGGCCACGCTCCACTACGAAGGCCCGCACGGTGCCGGCAGCACCAGCTTTTCAGTGAACGTGAAACCGTGAGCGACGAAGCCGCACTGTTGGACGAAAGCGGTTGCGTTTGCATTTTGATCGTGACACCGGTCATTTTTGCGTGGCTGCGCGAACGGGAGATGAAAAGACAAGGCGGCTGGCCAGCAGCAAACCAGGCTCTTAAATTTAATCCGCAAATTTTTCCTTTGAACATTTCACTTTGTTTCGCATCTTAACCTCCATGAACCGGTGGAAAGTCATTTTAAGTTTGCTGCTGCTGGCAACTTGGTTGCCTGCCGTGCTGCCGTGCGAACTGAAGGGCGCTTTGTTTCCGGCTCTTAACTGTTGCGCGGGGGAACCTTCGCAGCCGGGTGAGAAAACGGATTGCAGCCACTGCCAAATTTGCATGGCGGTTACGGCGGGCGGTTATGCGGTTTCTGTGGTTCGCGTCACCTTTTCTGAAATTGCTCCCCTGGTTCGAGTTGAAGCCGGGCCGCAAAATTTCACTCTCAACGCCCCCTTCCCGGCCAAGTCCGTTGTCCCGCCTGATCTGCTGCCAAGCTGGCAATTCGACCTGCGCGCGGCGCTTCCTGTCCGCGCTCCCTCTTTCGCTTCATAATAAAATCCTCGTTTCGAGGCTTTTTCCAATCGGTCAGCGCGATTTCGCGTCGTGGGGTCTCGGTGTTGTGGTGTCTCCGTTTTTGAATTTTTTTATGAAGCAAAATTTATTGAGGTTTTCTTTGGTGGCGGCTTGTGCCGTCGCCGCAGTCGTTCCAATGAAAGCAGCGGATGCGGTGTCCGTTGCCACCAATCCGCCTGCGGTGACGAATCAATTGTCGATCGATGATTTGGTGAACGAGGCGCTGGAGAAAAATCCTGAACTGAACTTCTACCGCGCGGAAATCGCGGTGGCGCGCGGCGGACGAAAGTCCGCGGGCGCATGGGCGAATCCCGAAGTCAGCGCGGAGATCGGGCAAAAGCGCGTCAAGGATTCATCCGGCGCGTTGCTCGGTGACGGCGCGGCGTGGGCGGTGTCGGTCAACCAGACGTTTGAATATCCGGGACGATTGGCGCTGCGCAAGGCCATTGCCAATCGCGACCTTCAACTGGCGGAGCTTGGCTTTTCGCAATTCCAGCTCGCGCTGGCGGCGCGGGTGCGGTCGTTGGGCTACAACATTTTCACCGCGCAGGAAAAACTGGCGGCGGCGCGCGAAGTGGCTGACCGCTTTCAGGCATTGACGGAAGTGCTGGTGCAACGCGACCCCGCCGGCGTCACACCCGTCTTGGAGACGCGCATCATCGAAGCCAGCACGATCACACTTCAACGTCAGGCGAGCGGGGCGACCATCGCGGCCCAAGCGGCGATGCTGGAGTTGAATCAACTTCGCGGTCAGCCGCCGGGCGCGGCGGCGCACGTGACCGGAGCGCAACTGGATTTTCGCGCCTCGCCGCCGCTGGAAACTTTGCTGGATGCCGCGCGCACGAACGCCTTTGAGCTGCGCATCCGGCAGGCGGAATTGGAGCAGCAAGGTTTCAAGGTTTCGCTGGCGAAGAACGAGCGTTTCCCCGGCGTCACCGTCGGGCCGTTCATTACGCAGGACCAGGCGGCGGACACAGAGCGAACCATTGGCCTCGGCGTTTCAATGCCGCTGCCATTGTGGAATCGCAACACCGGGAACATTGAAACCGCAAGAGCGCGCGAGCAACAGGCGCAGACTTCCTTGCTGGTCACGCAACGCGAAGTCGAGCGGCGCGTGACGGAAAACGTGCTGACCTTGCAAGTGAAGCTCGACGAGATGAGCCGGTGGCGCGCGGACTCGGCGCAAAAATTCCGCGAAGCCGCCGAACTCGCCGACCGGCATTATCGTTTGGGCGCAGTCCCGATTTCAACTTACGTTGAGTTGCAGAAGCAATATCTCGAAGCCATTGAAGCGATGTTGGACACGAAGAAGGAGGCGCTTGAATCCGCGCAAACACTCGAACAACTCACCGGCGCAGCGCCATTGGTGAACGTGACCACGAAAGAGGAAGAGAAATGAGAGTGAATAACGACCGCCCTCACCCCGGCCCTCTCCCCCAGGAGAGGGAGAAACATTCGCCGCGCCTTGGTCATGCGGACGCGCCGGGTTGCTGTGCGTTTTTTTCGGCGAAGGACGAACCGGCGGCGATTGCAATTGCAACTGACGAATTATCCAACGACGCAACTACGTTCTCCCTCTCCCCGGGGGAGAGGGCCGGGGTGAGGGCGGTCGTTCCCCAAACCAATTCAACTTTTTCACCCCAACACCCATGATCACTCGCATCCTTGAATTCGCCCTGCGCCAGCGCGCGTTTGTTTTGCTGGCGACGGCGTTGCTCGTGGGCGTCGGCCTTTGGTCGGCCGCACGGCTGCCGATTGACGCCGTGCCGGACATCACCAATGTCCAAGTGCAGATCAACATCGAAGTTTCCTCGCTCGCACCGGAAGAAATCGAAAAGCTCGTCACCTTTCCGCTCGAAACAGAACTCTCCGGTGTGCCGGGCTTGATCGAAATGCGTTCGCTCACCAAGTTCGGCCTTTCACAAATCACCGCTGTCTTCGACGACGGCACGGACATTTATCGCGTGCGGCAGCTTGTGTCTGAACGGTTGCAAAACGCCGCCGAAATGTTGCCGCGCGGTCTGACGCCGCAACTCGCACCCATCACCACCGGCCTGGGCGAAATTTATTTCTACACCGTGGACTACGCGCCGGACGCGACGAACAAACCGCCGACACGCCGCGAACAATTGATGCAGTTGAAGCTCGTGCAGGAATTCACGGTGAAGCCGCTGCTGCGAACCGTGCCGGGACTCGCCGAAGTCAACGCCAGCGGCGGCTACGAGAAGCAAATTGTCGTGCAGCCTAAATTCGACAAGTTGCGCGACGCAAATCTTTCCTTCAGCGAACTCGCGGACGTGATCCGCGAAAACGT
>JAYVCM010000480.1:0-6040 GCA_043749955.1 Limisphaerales bacterium
TTTTCGCGGGTGTAGTCGGCATAGACATGCCAGCCGTGTTCCTGGGCATATTTCTCGATGCCCTTGTGCAGCCGGTAGTCATACCAGCCCAGGGCGAGCAGGACGCGTTTTTGTTTTTTGGCCATCGGGTGCTCCTACTAAAACGCATCCGGCGGACTTTTCAAGTTTTTAAGTCGCGTTTTTAAGCCGCCGGCTGGAATTATTTTCAAATCGCGGGCCGGGGCGGCGGGCGGATTTTTCAGCGGGTTTTCAACCCGGGGACAAATGCGCCGTGGATGGAGTGCGTTTTTTTCAAATCTTTTTGCAAAACGTGAGGGATGACAAGGCGGGATCCGGTGATAGTTTCAACATGAAATTACCCATGAAAAAACTCACGCCCCATCTGCGCGGACATTCAGTCCGCACGCCTGCTCCCGCCACGGCCAGCACCGCCACCGGTTTCACGCTCATCGAGCTGCTGGTGGTGATCGCCATCATCGCCATTCTAGCGGCGATGCTGCTGCCGGCGCTGGCCAGTGCCAAGCGCAAGGCGTATCAGGTGAACTGCATCTCCAACATGAAGCAGACGTCGCTGGCGCTGCAGATGTATTTCAACGACTTTAATGACATGTGCCCGCCGGGCAAGGGTGCCCGCTCCACGCCGGGGCCGGGGGTGAATTATGGTCTGACCTTTGGTCAGGTTCCGGCTTACAATGGCCAGCCTTCGGGGAACTGCCGGAAATGGCTGCCGGTTTACATCCAGCCCTACTTGGGCTTGCTGGATCCCAAATTGGTTGGAACGGTTTCATCTCAAGTCGTCAAAGTGTTCATCTGCCCGGCTTACACGAGCATCTGGTCGCCCGCCACGATTGACTCGGGGGCCTCGCTGGTGAATCCCTCGACGGATAATTATCAAGATTATACTACTGGACCGCTGGCCGGTAATACCATGGGCGCCTACTCCTTGAACCTGGCCACGGGCGCAAACGGGACAAAATTAAAGGCCGCCTATCCAGAAAACCCGGCCACCGGTGTCGGTCCGTATCCCTTTGGCAAGGGTTCTTCCACGGAAGAGCCATTGAGCTTGAAGCAAATCTCGGCCGCAGGCGTGTCGCTTTCCGAACTGTGGTCCATTGGCGATGCGGACGAAGTGGCCAGTTCCGGGCTGGTCAAGCCGGGCTGCGCCCTCAAACCCGTGCATAAAACCATCCGCATCTTTTCCTATTTCGACGGTCATGCGGGATCTGCGAAAGTAACCGGCAACGGGACGTATGACCAATGAAGCCGGTTGATAACTAGCAGCCTCCTGACTTATGAGCCTAACCACCAACAAAACCAAAGTTACATTTATGAAACGGTCCAGTTTGATTGCCCTGCTTTTAACCTTGCCGCTGGCCGTCATGGCGCAGACAGCGGTGTTCACCGATACGTTCGGCAGCAGCACGACGAACCAGACCAGCACGCCCGGCGGATCTCCGACGGTGTCCTCCACCAGTTACGACATCGCATCCACCAAGGCCGCTACGGGTGGCGCGAACGGCCCGTATTGCCGGCCGGGAGATTTTAGGATTTCGCTGAATGGAACCACAACCAGCGGGATGGTCGAGGCGCAGGCTTTGTTTGCCGCCTCGCCGGTTTCGCTGGTCACGGTGGGTGATTACATCAACCTCACCTATACTTTCACGAACACCACGGGAACGCTGCTCGCCGGCGGGACGGCTTCATTTATTTTCAATGGCTTGTATAATTCCGGGGGATCGGTTCCGGTGGCGGGAGGACTTGCCAATTCGGGCCTGACCAGCACACCCGGGTCCGCTTTCGCCGCTGGCAACTGCGCGAACTGGCAGGGATATGTTTCACGTATTGCCAATGGTGGCGCTTCCCAAGCCTATACTCGCCCGGTGCAGACAAACTTCCCGGCGGGACCCTCTGCGAATCAGGACTTGGTTGGCAATGGTGCGGGCGGCGGCACCTATACTAATCTACCGGGTGTTGCATTTGATACCGACGAGACGGCGACGGTAACTCTGACTTCCGGCTCAACCTATACCATCAGTTACACGATCGCACTGACGGCGGCGGGAACTCTTACCGTCACCAACAATTTTTTTAGCGGTGTTGGCACCGGCGGGACTCTAATTTTCAGCCAGACGAACACAGCTTCGGGATCCACTAACATCACCAGTTCATTTAACGGTCTGGCCATCGGACTTCGCAATAACGGCACTAGTTTCAATCCCACCATGGACATCAGCAAAATCACCGTATCTTCCAGCATTTTCGGCTCACCCGGCCCCAGCTTCAACGTGACGGGTGGCGGCGCCGGTTGTCCGGGAGATTCGTTTCCGATCGGCTTGAGCGGCTCGGTCACGACCAATGCCTATCGGGTTTATACCAATGGTGTGTTTGATGGAGCGGTGGCGGTTCAAACCGGCACCGGATCCGCCCTTAGTTTTGGCACGCTGTCCGTCGTCGGCACCAATACCGTGGTGGCGAGCAACACGGTCAGTGGTTTTACTGGCTTGATGAGCGGGAGCGCGGTCATTTCGATTTTGGCCGGACCGGTCATTACGACCCAACCGGCCCCGGTGCTGGTGGCCACGAACGGAATCGGCGCGTTCACCGTCACGGCCACCGGCAGCACCCTGCATTATCAGTGGTATAAAAACGGGGCTGGTTTGTCAGACGGCGGCCACGTTTCTGGTTCCCAAACTTCCACCCTCACTATTTCTCCCGCGACCACGGCTGACGTCGCGACCACCGCCAACGGTTATTATGTGATAATCACCAACAATTGCAGCTTGTCGGCCACTTCAACTACGAACGCCCTGACCCTCCAGCCGGCGGGCAAACTGGTCTGGCAGGGAGCCAACCTGAACATCAACTGGGATCTGGCCATCACCCCAAACTGGACCAACAGCGCCGGCGGCTTTGTGGTCTTCAACTCGGGCGACAAGGTGACGTTCGATGACAGTTCCACCAATCCGGTGGTGACCATGGTTGGTAATCTGGCCCCGACATCAGTGACCTATAATGCAAGTCAGAATTATTTTTTCCGGGGCGGCGGCGGCCTCGTGGGATCGGGATCCATGCTCGTGAATGGCGCGGGCACCTTGACCCTTAGCAATGCCAGCACTTATACCTATTCTGGAGGCACCGTCATCAGCAACGGAACTGTGGCCATCAGGAATGGCGGCCAGCAAACCATTGGCACCGGCCCGGTGACCTTGGCGGGCGGCAAACTTGAAGTCGGCGTGGCGTCCGGTTCGGCCACCAGCGGCTTGAGCAACAACATCAGTGTCACCGCCAGCAGCACCCTGCAATGGGATGGCAACGGAACCTACGCGCTGGTGGTTTTGACTCCTTTGACCGGGACGCCCGGTGCGACACTGACCTTGCAAAACTTTTTGAACAACACCGCCACGCCCGACCGTGTGCGGCTATACGCAGCCTTTACGAACGATTCCCCGGTGGTCATCAACACTGCGGGCAACCAAATTGAACTTGCGCCTTACCTCGCCAGCGGCAATCAAGTTTTCAACGGGGTCATTTCCGGAAATGGCGGAAGGTTTGTGCCGCGCGGTGCCGGCAATCTCATCTTAAATGCGGCGAATACATTTAATGACAGCGGCGTCAATGCCAATGGCAATGGACCGAGCGGCTACAGCGTCTATTTCAGCGGCGGCAATGTCGGCGTAGGCGCGGATTCGGCGCTGCCGACCTCCAGCCCGTTGGGCACGGGCAATCTGGGCATCAATGTTGGTGTCGAAGGCGGCACCGCCACCTTGTTCTCCAGCGGCGGCGCGCACACGGTGGGCAATCCGGTCAATTACACCAGCGCCACGAACACCGTGACGTTTGTCCTCGGTGGCAGCAACAACCTGACGCTTTCCGGAACATTCGCACTCGCCAATGCCACTGACACCGCCGGCACCAACCGGACGTTGCAAGTCAACAACACCGCACTGACCACGCTGTCTGGCGTCATCGGCGACAACGGTTTCAGCAGCGGCATCACCAAGACCGGGGCCGGCACATTGGCGCTCAACGGTGTGAACACTTACACCGGCTCGACCTTGGTCAGTGCCGGCACGTTGCTGGTCAATGGCCAGGTGGATGTGGGCGGCGTCACCGTGACCAACGGCACGCTCGGCGGCGGCGGCACCATTCTCGGCCCGGTTTTAATTCAAAGTCCCGGCGTCCTGTCTCCCGGCGCTTCCATTGGCACGCTCACCATCAGCAACAGCCTCACCTTGGCCGGCAATTCAGTGTTTGAAGTCAACAAGTCCGTTGCTCCGTCCAACGACACGGTGGTGGTCTCCGGCCTGCTGACCAACGCCGGTCCCGCCACCTTGACCGTGAGCAACCTTGGCCCGGCGCTGGTCATCGGCGATTCCTTCAAGTTGTTCAGCGCAGCGGTCGCCAACGGCGGTGCGCTCACCGTCACCGGCGCAGGTGTGAACTGGACCAACAAGCTCGCCGTGAATGGCAGCATCCAAGTCCTTTCGCTAATCAGCACCGTGGCGACCAACTCCCCGAACATCGTGTTCTCGGTCGGGGGCGGCACCAACCTCACGCTGTCATGGCCGGCCGACCACATCGGCTGGCGTTTGCAGGCGCAGACCAACTCGCTGGCGAACGGCCTGAACACCGCCAGCAATGCGTGGTTCACCGTGCCGGGTTCCACCACGGTCAACCAGACGAACTTCATCATCAACCCCGCCAACGGCGCGGTGTTCTACCGGTTGATTTATCCGTAAGACAGGCCAATCGACTTTTCAATTCATCAGGCGTGACGTGCAAACGTCACGCCTGATTTTTTTGCGGGTGAAAATAAAAATGCCGCGAAGATTTTTTCTTCGCGGCATTTTTGTGCAGGATTGAAAATCAGTGGCAGCCGCAGCCGGAGCCGCAGGAACCTTCCGCCAAATCTTCCGCCGTCGGGAGGCGCCCGAGTTCAATCGTCTTGGCGACGGTTTTTTTGACGGAAGTTTGCAGCTCGTGCATCTCTTCCTGCGCGTCGAGGAAGCCGGAGGCGACGGGGTTTTTCAAAATCGCGTCGCGGTCTTTTTCAAACGCGGCGATCTCCACCGGGTCGAGCGGCTGGCCGTGGTGCTGTTTTTCCTGGAGCGCCTGGCCTTTGCTCATCAGGGCTTCGTATTGGCCGCGCGCGGTGGCGTCGGACTGGAAAGTGTCAATGCGCTGGCGGATGCCGCCGGCCTGGATCTGTTGGAGGATGGCGGCGCACAGCTCGTTCGTTTTCGTTTCAATGGTTGTAGGCATAAATTTCGTGGCAAAATAAACCACATCCGTCGGCCAAAAGCAATTGCCAATGCCGTGCCGCCCGGCGGGGAAATGGATTGGTGGATGAATGGATGAATGGATTGATGGCCACGCACGTTTTCACCATCCATCCAAAAATCCATTAATCCAAGAATCCGTTTATGCTCCGCCCGGTTCACCCGAATGAGTTGCCAATTTCCACGCCAATCAATTTGACACCGCCGGTGAAAATCGTTAAATCATCGCCACACTTTATGCAACCCATCCAACTTCAGTGGATTGATTACACCATCCTCATCGCTTACGTCGCCTTTGTCATCGGCATCGGCTGGACACTCGCGCGCTACATGAAAACGTCGGCGGACTTCCTCACGTCCGCCCGTTCCATCCCGACCTGGGTCACCGGCCTGGCGTTTATTTCCGCGAACCTCGGCGCGCTCGAACTCGTCGGCATGGCCGCCAGCGGCGCGAAATACGGCATCGCCACCGCGCACTTCTACTGGGTCGGCGCGATCCCCGCCATGATCTTTCTTGCCGTGTTCATGATGCCGTTTTATTACGGCTCCAAGGCGCGCTCGGTGCCGGAGTATTTGAAGATGCGTTTCGACGAACGCGTCCGCGCGCTGAACTCCGTGGCGTTCGCCGTGATGACGATTTTCGCTTCGGGCATTTCGATGAACGCGCTGGCGAAACTGCTCCATGCGCTGCTCGGCTGGGATTACAATGTCGCGCTCTGGGTCAGTTCCGGCGTCGTGCTGCTCTACGTTTTGAAAGGCGG
>JAYVCM010000481.1:0-3658 GCA_043749955.1 Limisphaerales bacterium
ACGCTGCCGTGGATGGCTTCGATGACTTCATCCGGCTTGATGAAAAACTCCAGTTCCATCTGCTCGAACTCGCGCGACCGGAAGATAAAATTGCGCGGCGTGACCTCGTTGCGAAACGCCTTGCCGACCTGCGCGATGCCGAACGGCACCTTCTGTCGCGAACTGTCGAACACGTTTTTGAACTGCACGAAAATCGCCTGCGCGGTTTCGGGACGGAGATAGGCGATGTTTTCGTCTGACTCAATCGGGCCGTAATGAGTCTTGAACATCAAGTTGAATGGACGCGGTTCACTTAACAACACCCCACTTTCGGGATGAAAATCAACAGAGCCTTCAACTTTTTCGACTCGCTCGCCAAGAAAAAACGGCTCTTTCAAGCCGAGCGATTGATAAAATTGCGTTGCCAGTTTCTTCGCGGATTCTGGAGGTTTTCCCAAAGGTAAAATGACTGCAAAATTTTCTTTTCGGAAATATCGAGCTTCAGACGTTTTGCGAATTTCAGCCGCTATGAGCAAGAAAAGTTTGTCACCGGTGGCTTCAAGTTTTGAAGCAATATCACCGGTAAGCACCAAATCCTTCAAATACTCCTGATCATATTTCCCTTTCGTTATGCCATCATCAAATTCGTAGCCAGCAATTTCGGCTGCTTCGCGATGCTTAGTTAAATCGCCTGCACCAAGGAATCTATAAACAGTTCCACTTTGCGGTTCAACTTGATCAGCACGGACGAGTTTTTTTGTCAGCGGACAAGCGCGCATCAAATCCGCAAACGTCGCGACGTGGCCGGACGCCTCCCAAATTTTCGGCGACATGATGATGGTCGCTTCGAGGCCGACGACATCCTCGCGCTGGCGGGTCATGGCGTTCCACCAGAGTTCCTTGACGTTGCGCTTGAGTTCCGCGCCGAGCGGGCCGTAGTCCCAGAAGCCGTTGATGCCGCCGTAAATCTCGGACGACTGAAACACGAAGCCGCGCCGCTTGCACAGCGACACGATTTTTTCCATCTGCAAATTTTCTTTGGGTTCGGCCATAAAATCGGCCGGCCAGTGTTCGCCAATTACGCCGGGAAATCAATCACGAAGGCGCGGGCAAAAGGGAATAAACGCAAAGGCGCAAAGGTGCCAAGGCGCAAAGAACCAGAAGTCGGAGGCAAATGATGGATGGAAACAGCATCATTCAACATGGTCAGTTCATCCCGTCCCAATCTTTGCGGCCTGGCACCTTTGCGTCTTTGCGTTGATCCGGCGGTGAGTTTTTTTTGCGCCAACAACTTTTCCGCCGACGCGTGAAGTTCACGCCTTTTGCGTGAAATTTTCACGCAGCCGGCGGTTTTCAAAAATTTCAACCCGTCATTCATTGGCTTTTTGCCAGTTGTCCGGCTGGCATTGGCATTGCTAAAAGAAATCCAGAAATCCGTTTGACAGCCTGCGCGATTCAAGTAAATTTCGCGGCTTGTCCCCCGGACGAAAACAACCACACAACCAAACTATGAAAACTCAAAATAAAAAAAGCGCCTTCACGCTGATTGAACTCCTCGTCGTGATCGCGATCATCGCAATTCTCGCAGCCATGCTCCTGCCCGCGCTCGCGGCCGCCAAGAAAAAGGCCCAGAAAATCAGTTGCGCCAACAACATCAAGCAGATCGGTCTCTCCCTCAAGATCTGGGCGGGTGACAATGGCGACCGTTATCCCATGGCCGTGGCCGCTGGCGGCGGCGGGGCTTCCGAATATGTCGCGCACGCAGCCATCGCGATTCCTGCCAACTTCAACCCTGGCATGGTGTTCATGGTCATGTCCAACGAACTTTCCACGCCCAAAACCGTGTATTGCCCGTCGGATAACATCACCGGCCATACCAATGCCGCCACGGTCTGGGGCTACAACTCCGTGGTTACCTGCACGCCTCCTGGCGTGCTCGCGGGCAAATCCTCTGGTGTCGGCTGCGTGAGCTACTTCATCAGCGGCGACGCCACGGACAGCGATCCGCAGCAGATTGTCTCGGGTGACGTGAACATCGGCCTGGGCACAACCGGCAATGGGCCGGCACCCTATCCGGCTGGCAACGCGACCGCAACGTCCAGAACTGCTTCCGCCATTATGGAGCTTGGCGGCGCTGGAACCGCTACCGCCACGGCCATCAGCCAAACCCTGGCTGGTGCCTGGGCCTGGTCGCAGAATGAAAACCACCAGAAGTCCGGCAACCTCCTGATCGCCGACGGCAGCGTGCAGTCCACCACCATCAGTTCGTTCAAGTCCAGCTATCTGGCCAACTCCACGAACGGAGCCCCGTCTTTCTGCTTCCCCTGGTAATTTAATTTAGCCAATCAACACAAAGGCGCCCGCAAGGGCGCCTTTTTTTTATTTTGCCGCGCTGGAAATGCTGGCGATGTAGCGGCGGACGTCTCGTCTGCCGTAGAGGGCGGGCGTCCCGCCGCCCGGATTGGGGTGCGCATTTATTGACGCTCACGAAACAACCCAGCGCGCCGCGAATGCGTGCAGTTTTTTCCGCCGGGCGGGACGCCCGGCTCTACGGCAGGCAGGATGCCCGCCGCCACGCAAGCGGCTCACACCGCCGGCGGACTTTCCCCGTTCTTCTTGGCCGCGCGCTGCCCGGCAAAAAAACTTTGCAGCAGCGCGCGACATTCCTCCAGCCGCACGCCGGACGTGATGTCGCAGCGATGATTGAGCGTGGGAAATTGCAGCAGGTTCATCGCGCCGCCCGCCGCGCCGCCCTTGGGATCGCCCGCGCCGAAGACGACGCGCGCGAGCCGCGTGTGAACGACCGCGCCGGCGCACATCGGGCACGGCTCCTTGGTGACATACAGCGTGCAGTCCGTCAGCCGCCAGTCGCCCACGGCATTTTCCGCCTGCGTGAGCGCGAGCATTTCCGCGTGCGCCGTGGCGTCCTTGAGTTCCTCGACCTGGTTGAACGCCCGCGCGATGATGCGGCCTTCGCGCACGATGACCGCGCCGACGGGCACCTCGTCCTTCTCGTAGGCCCGGGCCGCCTGGCGCAGCGCCTCGCCCATGAAATAATCGTCGCTGTGCAGGTCAATGATGGGATCGCTCATAATTATTTGGAAACATTCAACGCTCAACATTCAACATTCAACGCCGAATAAAACAAGCGAACGTTCGCCCGCCACATTGATTGTTGGGTCCCGCCTCGCGGGATTGAATGTTCGATGTTTTTTCATTTTGTCTCTTCCAGCCTCCACTCATTCCGTCCATCCGCGTGGCAATGGCAGTGCGCTGCAAAAAAACCGCCGCGAAACTGCCAGAACCACGGCCAGATCTGCTCGCGGTCGGTCTGCGGAATGTTCAGCGACGCAATTTTTTCGCGCGGGAAAAATTCAAAGCGGCCCTCGCTCATCGGCGGCGGCAGCGATTTCAATTTCACCTTCACCTCGAACAAAAACATCAGCCAGTGCGTCTGGCCCTGGTAGCCATGCTCGCTGATGAGTCCGGCCAGATGCAGGTCGGACGGCGCGAGCGGCAAACCGATTTCCTCGTGCGCCTCGCGGCCGGCGCAGGCGTAGGGCGACTCGCCACTGTCCATCTTGAGCTTGCCGCCGCACGGGCTCCAGAAGCCGCGGTTCGGCTCCTGCGCGCGTTCGAGCAGAAGAACTTCTTCGCGCTCGTTGAAGCAGTAGAGCAG
>JAYVCM010000482.1:0-5578 GCA_043749955.1 Limisphaerales bacterium
GGCAACACGCTGCTCATCATCGAGCACAATCTGGATGTGATCAAAACGGCGGACTGGATCATTGACCTCGGCCCGGAAGGCGGCTCCGGCGGCGGAAAAATTGTCGCCGAAGGCCCGCCGGAAAAAGTGGTGCAGTGCGCCGCGAGCTTCACTGGGCATTATCTGAAAAGTGTGCTGCCGGCTTGAGTGGGAAAGGCGGAATATGCGTGGCCCATCTCGATATTAACAACGCCAAATCATTTTTTAATAGTCTCCAACGCACAATAGAAAAGCCCGCTACTACCAATGGAATAAACGCAATCATAGTATGTAAACTAAGCGGACGAAAAGCTGGATGCAAAAGCGCCACGCACGCCACCCAAACCGCAAGGGAAACAGCAACCAAGCACACTATCAGCAGAACCCACCTGCGTCCGTGCTCAGGCGAAAATGGAATAAAGCAAGCCGTCATTCCAATAAACCCAGAGAGCAGCCATAAGCCCCAAAATTTCACGACGATTTCTGGAATGTGCATAAAGCGTCCGAGTTGGCTTAGCATTATATTAACCGGAACCGCTGTGGGCTAATTCTGATAGGAGACAATCGGTCACACTCGTGAACGAGAAAAGTTTTGACGCAAAATGGCGCATCTTGTCTGCCATCGCCCGGCCATGAATGAAGCTTCGCAAAACGATTCTGCCATGCAAGGGCAAAAGCGCGGCCGGTGCTTCAATGTGGTCAATCCACAACGGCCAACTGCTCTAGGGTGTTCGGATTTTAGGTTCGTGTCCAGCGGCTGTTCCCTCTCCCTGGGGGAGAGGGTCAGGGTGAAGGCGGACATGAAACTAACTTCGCTCAAACTTGTTTCGGCTGGGGAAACATCCAACAACCAACATCGAACATCCAAAATTCAATGGCGCGGTCTTCGCGTCCGGCATTTGGAGGTTGGGAGTTGAATGTTGAATGTTCGATGTTTGAGTCGTTCTGCCCTCACCTCACCCCGGCCCTCTCCCCTCCATCCGATGGAGCGGAGAGGGAGAAACGCTCCCCGCTGCTCTTGCAATTCAAATCGGCCATTCTCTGAATTCGCCTCGCGGCTGAAACTTCTGGATTTCACGCTTTTGTCATCCGGCATCGTCGTCTAAATTCTTTGCATGGTTTTTCTCCGGCACTGGCTGTTGGTTTTGTTCCTGCTCATTTTGGGCGGCGGACAACTTCTGGCCGCGAGCACCACGCGCGAGCAGCGCGCCTATGACGCCGCCAACGTGGATTTTCAGCGCGAGATGTGGAGCCGGGCGGAAACGGGGTTCGACCAGTTCGTAAAAAAATACAAGGAGTCCACCAACGCGCCGATGGCGGTGCTGTTGCAGGCGCAGGCGCAGATCAAGCAGGGCAAATTTTCCGGGGCGGTCGGGCTGCTGGCCGACACCAACCATCTGGCGCGCGCGCAGGCGGCGGGCATGGCCGACCAATACGCGCGGTGGACGGGCGAGGCGCAGTTCGCGGGCGGCTGGTTCGCCGATGCCGCGGACACGTTTGCGCGGGCCGCGAAAAATTATTCACAGTCACCGGCGGCGCTGGGGATGATTGTGTCGGCGGCGGCGGCGCGCGAAAAACTTGCTGACTGGCCGCCGCTCGATGCGTTGCTGGAAACGCCGGACGGAATTTTCCAGCGGGCGGCGCAACTGGACCCGGACAACGAGCAGGTGGCCAGCGGACGGCTGCTGCTGGCGCGATCAAAATCGGCGCAGACAAATTATCCCGCCGTGCTCGCGGTCTTGAACCAGTTGAACCCCAAAATGCTCACGCCCGTCCAGGACTGGAACCGTTCACAACTGCTGTGCGGAACCTTTCAGGCGACGGGCGACCTGGACGCGGCGCTCGCCGCCACGACGAACCTGATGCTGGTGGCGCAAAAAAACCCGGCCTGGCTGGCGGACGCCGTGGCCACGCACGCATCGGTGCTGGAGAAAAAAAATCTGCTGCCGGAGGCGGGGGCGGCGTGGGCGGAAAATCTCAAGGGCGGCGTCCCGCCGGAAAAACAGCGGCAGGCGGTCTTGAAAATCGCTGAGCTGGCGGCGGCGCAAAATAAATTTTCGGACGCGGCGGCGGCGCTGGAAACGTTTCTGGCGCAATCGCCCGGTTCCCCCACGGCGGAACTGGCGCTGCTGACGGCGGGCGAGCTGCACTTGAAAGATTTCGTGCTGTCCGGCCCGACGAACGCAGTGACGAACCGGCTCGCGCTCGCGCAGGCGAAGTTCGACCAGTTGCTGGGTGCGTCCACCAACAGCCCGTTGGCGGCCAAGGCGCATCTGGACCGCGGCTGGTGCCGCTGGCTGGCGGAAAAATTTTCGGAGAGCGCGCCGGATTTTCAGGCGGCGGCGCAAAGCGCGCTGTCCGTTCCTGATCTGGCGGTGGCGCGGTTCAAACTGGGCGACGCGCAGTTTTTTCAGCAGGATTTTGTCGCGGCGCGGGAAAATTACCGCTTCGTGCTGGAATCATTTTCCGGCGGTGCCGACGTGATGTCATCGCTGGGGGGGCGGGCGCTTTATCAGATTTTGCGCGCGAGCCTCGAACTGAAAGACGTGGCGGGCGTGGAGACGGCATTGCGCGGGCTGCTGGAAAAATATCCGGACGGCGAGGTCGCGCCCGGCGGATTGCTGATGGCGGGCGAAGGTTTTTCTGATTTCAATTCGCCGTCGGCCGCGCGCGAGGTGTTTCTGAAATCTGCCGTGCAGTTTCCCGACTCGCCGCTGAAACCGGCGGTGGATTTCGCGGTGGCGCGGACGTTCGAGCGGGAGCAGAACTGGCCGGCGGCGATCACCCGTCACGAGGAGTGGCTGAAAAATTATCCGACGAACGCCTTGCTGTCGCAGGTGGAATACGCGCTGGCCCGCGTGTATTTTCAGGCGGGCGACGAGACCGCTGCCTTCACTGGTTTCACAAGTTTCGTCGCGCAGTTTCCGGCCGACGATCTCGCGCCGGTCGCGCAATGGTGGCTGGCCGACCATTTTTTCCGCGCGGGCAACTTCATCGCCGCCGAGACGAACTACGACAATGTCTTCCAGACGCCGGCCTGGAAAAATTCGCCGCTCGTTTTTCCCGCGCGGTTGATGGCGGGCCGTGCGGCGATGGGCCGGCAGGGATTCCCAGACGCGGCCAGTTACCTGGTCAAACTCATCAGCGACACGAACTGTCCGGCGGATCTCGCGGTGCAGGCGCGGTTCGCCTACGGCGCAGTGAAGATGCTGATGCCGCCGCCGGACACGACCAACCTGCTCGCCAATTATGCGGCGGCCACGAATATCTTTGTCCAGATCCTCACGATCTGCCCGACGAACGATGCCGCCGCGCGGGCGTGGGGCGAAATCGGCGACTGCGATTTGCAACTGGGCGACTACGTCTCCGCGACGAACGCCTACGCGCAGGTGTTCCGCACGAACTCGCCGGCGGACATTTCCGTGCGCGGCGGGGCGCAGGTCGGCCTGGGCATTGTCCTCGAAAAAATGGCCGCGCAGGTTTCCGGCGCGGATAAGACGAACCTGCTGAACCAGGCGCTGGACAATTACCTGGCCGTGTTCGATGGAAAAAATCTCCGCGATGACGAACACGAAAAAGATTTGTTTTGGACGAAGAAAGCCGGCTGGCAGGCCGCGCCGCTGGTGGGACTGCTGAATGATTCTGAAGTTGAAAAGGATTTCTATATTGATTTGATAAAGGCTTTGCCGCAACTCAAAGACGCCGTTGAAAAGAAAATCGCCGCCCTGCCGCCAAAAAAAACTGACTGACGCCGTTTGACACGCGCGCACCGCCCCACTAGCTTCAAACTGAAAATGAATGGAACTGCAACAGTTGGAAACGTGATCGGTCTGACGCCGGCGGCGGCGGCGGAAGTGAAAGCTATTTTGACGAAGCCGGAAAATGCGGGCAAACATTTCCGCGTCTATGTGGAGCAGGGCGGCTGCTCCGGGATGCAATACGGCATGGTCTTCGACGAAAAACGCGACGGCGACCTCGCCTCCGCCCAGCACGGCGTGGAGGTGTTGGTGGATCCCATCAGCGCCGATTTGCTGCGCGGCACCGTGGTGGATTTCAGCGATGCGCTGACGGCGGGCGGGTTCAAGATCATCAACCCGAACGCCAAGGAAAGCTGCGGCTGCGGAAAATCGTTTGCGGCTTGAACGGACTTAATAAACCCGCGCAGGCTGAACACAGCCGTCCCGTGTGATGCGGGACGGCTTATTTTGTTGGAGTTCAAGCTTCAGCTTGTCCCATGACTGTTTTCGTCACTGGCGTGGGCTGACACGCTGAAGCGTGAACTCCAACGCGGATTTTGTTTTGTATCCGTGCGCTTGACGCTGCCGCCAGTTCGCCCTAGCCTCATACGAGATGGGGAGCCAACCGGCCGTCCGCAGGGACGACGAAGGCTGAGAGTTTCGCGTCCCGCAGTGCGGGACCGGAGACCCAAGAACCTGATCCAGGTAATGCTGGCGTAGGAAGGTGCTTGCGCACGGCCAATGGGGCCACCAAGGCTAACTTTCTTCAAAAGCATTTTCCAGAACCAGCCGAGAGCCGCTCTCAACTCTCAACTAAGAACTATCAACAAATTTATGATCGCAACCAAAGAATCGTTCGAACCGCACAGCAGCGAACAACTGCCCGCCAGCAAAAAAGTTTTCGTGGCCGGCATCATTCACTCCGACATCCGCGTGCCGATGCGCGAGATCGAAGTCAGCGACACCAAGTCTTACACCGGCGCGATCGAGAAAAATGCGCCCGTGCGCGTCTATGATTGCAGCGGGCCGTGGGGCGACCCCGCGTTCACCGGCACGTCCGAGGAAGGTCTGCCCGCGCTGCGCCGCGACTGGATTTTGAAACGCGGCGACGTGGAGGAATACGACGGTCGCGAAGTGAAGCCGCAGGACAACGGCTATCTTTCCGGCAAACATGCCGAGTTCGCGAGCGTGGCGGAGAAAAACCGGCTCGTGGAATTTCCCGGACTGTCTGGCAGCCGCCGCCGTCCGCTGCGCGCCAGCAAAGGCCATCCCGTCACACAGCTCTGGTATGCGAAGCAGGGCATCATCACGCCCGAGATGGAGTTCATCGCCATCCGCGAGAGCATGAAGATTGACGATTGCCAATTGACGATTGGTGATTTCAGCCAGGACAACAAACGCAACGACCTCGGCAAGCAGCACGCCGGCAGCGCCCAATCCGTCGCATCGTCCCCATACGTCCCATCAGTATTCTCCCGCTTTCCACAAAGAATCCCGAAAGAAATCACCCCCGAATTCGTCCGCGATGAAGTTGCCGCCGGTCGCGCGATCATTCCGGTGAACATCAATCACCCGGAGAATGAGCCGATGATCATCGGCCGCAATTTCCTCGTGAAGATCAACGCCAACATCGGGAACAGCGCCGTTGCGTCCAGCATCGAGGAGGAAGTCGAGAAGATGCGCTGGGCCACCAAGTGGGGCGCAGACACCGTCATGGACCTTTCCACCGGCAAGAACATCCACGCCACGCGCGAATGGATTCTCCGCAACTCGCCCGTGCCCATCGGCACCGTGCCGATTTATCAGGCGCTCGAAAAGGTCAA
>JAYVCM010000483.1:0-2899 GCA_043749955.1 Limisphaerales bacterium
ATCGGCGACGGGGAAAAAATGCTCATGGTCGCTGTCACCACCGATGACGTAGGAACGGTGCAGCGCGACGGCATCCCAAAATGTCTGCGCAACGGTCAGGAATTGCGGGTCGCCGGTGAGTTCGTATTCGCGCGTTGCGCCGATGATTTTGGGAATTTGCGTGTTGGCGTGCAGCCGGTCCAGCTTGTCCTCGCCGCGCGCGAGCGGGGCAAAAAACTTCTGCTGGTTGAACGCCAGGGCGGCTTGCAAGTAATTCGTGTTGCCCGTCACCGCGTAAAGACTGGCCAGCACTTCATTCATCCCGCCCTGCTCCGTTTCCAGCGACTTTTGCATCTGCGCCACGGGCAGATTGTCCACGCGGAACTTCACCCAGTCCGCCATGTTCGTCAGCACGACCAGAGCCTGCGCGTTGCCGCAAAGCTGGTTCGCATCGAGCAGTCCGGCCATGACTTTGTGCAGCGTATACCACGGCACCCAGACATTTTTTCTTTGCTCGACGCGGTCAATAAACGATTCGGGAAACGCCGACAGGTAGCCCGCGTGAAATCCGGCGGCGGGTGAATTGCCCTGGCACACCGCCAGTTCGCCGACGATGTAGTCTGCGCGCTGCTTGAACACCGCGTCGCCCGTGCCGGCATACATCAGCGACAGCGCCGAGAGATAATGCCCCAATATGTGACCGCGAATCTCACTGTTCGGCTCCTCCCAGCCGCCGAACGGTTTCGCGTCGGTCGGCAAATTGACGTTCAAGCGAAAGGCGCGCAATAAACGGTCGGGTTCCAGCGCCATCAGATACTTTTGATCCCGCAACATCGCGTCACGAAACGGCCCGTCGAGCAGACGCACGTCCGTCATGGCAAACGGCTCGGCTGCCCGCGCGACTTTCAGTGGAGCGGGATCAGCCAACGCCGCCGCGCCGCAGGCAAACAAGCCCGCGAGTGCGACAATAATTTTTGTTGAGGATGCTCGCATGGATTTTTATTTCGTTTTCAACCGCAGCACGGTGAAGGAATTTCCGGGGAACGAACGTTTGAAGTTCGTGCCGCTGAAAGTCACCGCTTCCGTCTTGGGCGAAACCTTCGTCGGTTCGGCCAGCGAGTTTTCATCCGTGCCGCTGGCGGAGGTCAGCACGGTGGCTGTCCCCTGCCCGGTCAGATTTTTTGCGCCGGACAAATCTACTTCCGTCTCCAGCGGCCCGGCGTTCGCGTTGACGACTTTCACTATGAGGTCGCCGGATTTTTCGTCCGTGGCGGCGACGGCATACAGGCTCGTGACTTTGCCGCCCGCATCGTAATTGATATCGTGAATCAAAGCGCCGTCCAGATAGCACTTCACGTTTTTGCCGCTGACGACAAGCTTGAGGTCATACCAGCGGTCGGTCTCGATGTGACCGGGCTTGGAATCCATCGTGCCATCGGCCTCAATGCCGTCCGCCGTGTTGCCCCAGCCGCCGAGGTTCCACCAGGTGCGGTCTTCGTTGCCGCTGATGCGGAACAAAATCAGGAAGCCTTCCGCGCCGGAAATTTTCCGAGCCTTGAGGGTGAGCGTGTAATCCACCCACTCGCGTTTGCCGGCGATGGCGCGGATGAATTCCTTCTCCGCTGTCTGCCGCAGCGCGCCGTCCTGCACCTTCCATTCCGCGCCGGTGCCGAGCAGCTTCCAGCCTTTCGTGCCCTGGCTGAAATCGGATGCAAACAAAACTTTTCCGTCCGGCGCGGTGACCTTGATGTCCTTGAATTCCGCCGCCGTGTTCCAGGTGCCGACGCCGATCATGCCGCCCGGCACGCCGCCCTCGGACATCGGTGATGCCACCGTCGTGGGCAATGAAACATCACCGCTGTTTTCGGCGAACATTTTTTGGACGTAATAACCCGGCAGGCCATACCACTTGGAACTGTCGAAGTTGATCAGGTCGGGATTCCACGCCCGATGGTTCAGGTTCACCAGCAGGGGCGCGTAGCTGGCCATGATGACGTGGTCGGAGTTGCGTTCCAGGCCGGTCATAAACGCCGCCTCGCCGATCGCGCCGCGCAAATTTCCGAGTCCCGTATTTTTGGTGACCGCATATTCGCCGACGAAAATTTTCGGGCCGGTGCGATCGTATTTATCGAAGTGCGTCGCGTGGCGCATGAAAAATTCCGGCGTGTCGTAGAAATGTTCGTCCACGATGTCCGCCTTGGGCGTGCTCGGATAACCGCCCTGCCAGTGGTTCGCGACGAATTTGATTTCCGGATACTTCGCATGGATGGCGTTCACGAACAGCGGCCAGCGTTCGCGATACGCCGCGCCGCCGTTTTCGTTGCCGACCTCCAGATAAACCAGGTTGAACGCCGCGGGATGACCGGCCTTCGCACGCATCGCGCCCCAGAGCGAATTCGTCGGGCCGTTCGCATATTCAATCGAATCGAGCGCGTCCTGCACCCATTCATTCATGCGCTCCATCGGGACGACTTCCTTGTGCGACATACCGACATTGATGCAGAACAGCGGCGTCGCGCCGAGGTCTTCCGAGAGCTGGAGATACTCGTGATAGCCAAGGCCGTGCGTGGCGAAGTATTTCCAGATGTTCCAAAGCGGCTCGCGGACGTCCACATTGCCGATGGTTTTTTTCCAATGATTCATATGCGCGAAGTCGTCGCCCTCCACCCAGCAGCCGCCGGGGAAACGTAAAAATTTTGGATGCAGTCCATCCAGCGACTCGCCGAGGTCAACGCGCAGGCCGTGGTCTTTCCACGTCTTCTTTGGCATGAGCGAAACCATGTCGAGATACAATGTGCCTTTGCCCTTTTCGGACATAAGAACGAGCTGCGCTTTCGGATCGGTGCGCTTCGCGGTGAGGTCGAGCGTGAAATAAGTCCATTTGCCGTTGAAGCCGGTGATCTGGCCGGACGCGAGTTCC
>JAYVCM010000484.1:0-14181 GCA_043749955.1 Limisphaerales bacterium
CATGGTCGGGCGCAACGGTATTTTCTACGACCGCAAAGGCCGCGATTGGGACGCCACCATCACCAAGATCGTGGACAACCCGATCAGCATCCGGCAGGCGTTCTGGTCGCCCTACAAAAAACTGGTCCGCATGATTGAAGAGCGCGCCGCCAAGCAGGCCGCCGCGGCGGACGCCAGCTCCAACGCGTCATTGACCGCCGCTGCCAATGCGCCCATCGCCCCGGCCAACCCGGCGGCTCCGGCGGCACCAGCAAAACCGGCGTTCGATCCGAGCGTCATCGCCTTGATCAGTTTGGCCTTGGGCAGTTTGGCGGCTGCGGGTGCCAGCATTTTGCTCTTCCTCGGCAAATTCGAAACGTGGCAGGTTCCGCTCTTTGTCATCGGCATCATGCTGGTGATCTCCGCGCCGTCCATGGCCATCGCGTGGCTGAAATTGCGGAAGCGCAACCTCGGCCCGATCCTCGACGCCAACGGCTGGGCGGTGAATGCCAAGGCCCGGATGAATGTGCCGTTCGGCGGCGCCTTGACGGGCGTGGCCGCGTTGCCGCCCGGAGCCACTTATGGGGCGGCGGATAAATATGCCGAGAAACCCGCCGTGTGGCCCAAACTGCTGCTCTTCGCGTTTGTGATCTGGTTGGTCTGGGCGTTTCTGAATGACAGCCAGGGCCGGCTTTACCATTGGACGGATGGCAAATGCGGCAAGCCGTCCGTGGAAGTCCAAAAGCTGATTGACTTGCAAAACGCGCAGGACAAAAAAGACAAAAAGACGGCTGCCGACCTGGTGTCCGCGATCACGTTTGCCGCCCCCGCCGCTGCTGAATCAACGGTCGCCACGGCGACCAACGCCGTTCCCGCAAAATAATTTTTGCCAGCTCTCCAGGCCCGGACGTTCGCGTCCGGGCTTTTTTATTGGTAGTGGCACGGGCGTCCCGCCCGTGAGTTCCGGTGAACGTGATTGCTGGCCGGGACTGAAACACACGGGCGGGACGCCCGTGCCACTACGCTGTCCGCGCTCCGAAGGCTTGCCGCCTTTTTCCACGCTGTTAATCTTCCGCTGCCATGCCCCGCGAAACCGCCGCCGCCAAAAAGGACCGCACGCTGAAAATCCTCGCCGCGCTCTCGCGGACGTATCCGCACGCGCACTGCGAGTTGATTTTTTCCAACCCACTGCAACTGCTCGTCGCCACGATCCTGTCCGCGCAATGCACCGACAAGCGCGTGAACATTGTGACGAAGGAGCTGTTCAAAAAATATCGCAGCGCCAGAGATTTTGCCGAAGCCCCGCTGGCGGAAATCGAGGCCGCCGTGAAGTCCACCGGCTTTTTCCGCAACAAGGCCCGGAACATCCAGGCCTGCTGCGCCGCGCTCGTGGAAAAATTCGGCGGTGAAGTTCCGCGCACGATGGCCGAACTGCACGCGCTCGCCGGCGTCGGGCGCAAGACGGCGAACGTCGTTTTGGGAAATGCGTTCGACATCAATGTCGGCGTGGTCGTGGACACGCATGTCACGCGGCTCTGCAACCGGCTTGGGCTGGTCAAGGGAACAAACGCGGTGAAACTGGAGCAGGCGCTGATGCCGCTGGTGCCGCAAAAAGAGTGGACGCTGTTCAGCCACTGGCTCATCTGGCATGGCCGCCGCCGCTGCGCTGCGCGCAAGCCGGACTGCGCGAATTGCGAGATCCAAAAACTCTGCCCGTCGGCGGGGAAAGTTTGAAATGAAGAAACATCCAACATCCAACATCCAACATCCAGCGCCCAAGCCTGCGGACGCCGGGCGCCCATTGGATGTTGGTTGTTCGATGTTGGATGTTGGATGTTTCCCCACTTCGCATCAATGGTTGTTGCTCAATTCCGGCCCGTGCGCCGCCGCGTTCAACATGGCGCTGGACGAGGCGCTGCTCGAAGCCATGCCGCGTTTGCAGCAGCCGGTGCTGCGTTTCTACGGCTGGACGGAGCCGGCGGCGACGTTCGGCTATTTCCAGAAATTTTCCGGGGTGGAGCAGGCCACGCCTCTGCGTCCGCTCATCCGGCGTCCGACCGGCGGCGGCATCGTGCCGCACGACGCGGACTGGACTTACAGCGCAATTTTCCCACCCGGCCACGAATGGCATTCGCTCGCGGCGATTGAAAGCTACCGCCGCATCCACGACTGGCTGCGGCTCGCGTTCGCGGAATTGAACGTGGAAACCGAACTCGCTTGTAGCAGCCGACGTGAGGAGGCTCATTCTAAAAAAACGGAAACGAGTCAGAGCCTCCTCACGTCGGCTGCTACCGCCGTCACGAGCCAGTGTTTCACCGGCCACGAAAAATCTGACCAGCTCTGGCGCGGCAAAAAAATCGCGGGCGCGGCGCAGCGGCGGAACCAGCTCGGCCTGCTCATCCAAGGCTCGGTGCAGCCGCCGCCGGTTCCGCTGGCGCGGTCGGATTGGGAAAACGCCATGACGGCCGTGGCGCGGAAACAATTTCAAGTTGCGTGGGCCGTTTTCCCGCCGGACATTGAACTGCGACAGCACACGGAACGACTGCGGCAGGAAAAGTTTTCGCAGGCGAGTTACAATGAAAAGCGTTAGACCAAGCCGGTCCGGTTGGCGGATGAGACCATGGTTGCTCATGGTGGCGGCGTCCGTTTTTTTTGCGCGGCCGGCGGGGGCGCAGGTCGGGATGAGCGGCGGAACGTATGCGCAGAATTTTGACGCGCTGGCCAGCGCCAATGCTTTTTGGACGAACAACCTCACACTGCCCGGCTGGTATGCCGCGAAGGCGAATGTGGACAACACGAACACCCTCGCCGGTGCCGGCACCTCGACTGCCGGCGGACTTTACAGCTTTGCGACGAACGGAGTGAACGCCAGTTCCGACCGCGCGCTCGGCTCCATCGCCACCGGCACCACCGTGCCCTTTTATTACGGCGTGCGGTTCACCAACGACACGGCGTCCACCATGACCAGCCTTCTCGTCTCCTACACGGGCGAGCAGTGGCGCGTGGGCAGTTCGGCGGCGGTGCAGAAACTCGCCTGCTCGTATCTCGTCAGCAGCACGCCGATCACGAACAGTTTTTCCGGCGCCGGCTGGACGAGTTTTACCGCGCTGGATTTTTCCTCGCCGGATGCGGCGGGCGCGGCGCTCCCGCTGGACGGCAATGTGGCCACGAATCGCGTGGCGTTCACCAATATTTTGCTGGCGGGCGTGACCGTGCCTCCAGGACAGGAAATATTTCTACGCTGGCAGGACGTGGACGACACCGGCACCGACAGCGGGCTGGCGCTGGACGATTTGACGTTCAGTTTTCAGGCGACCAACAATCCCCCGCCACCAGCCACCAATTTCCCCGCCCTCACCGTGCAGCCGCAAAGCCAGGCCGTCGGTAAAAATGGTTATGCCATTTTTACCGTCAGCGCGACGGGCAATCCGGCGCCGGCTCTTCAATGGCAGTTCAATGGCACCAATCTGTCCGCCCAGACCAGTTCAACCCTGTCGCTTTTCAACGTGACGACGAACCAGGCGGGAAATTATTCCGTGTTCGTTACGAATTCGTCCGGCGCGACGAACAGCCTTGCCGCCGCGCTCATGGTCACGCCCGTTTCGTTGGCCGCAACGAACGGCGCGATTCGTTTCCTGACTTACAACGTCAATGGTTTCGGCACGACGAACTGGAGCACGAATGCCGCGCAGGTGCAGGCCATCGGGCGCGAACTGGTTTATTTCAACCCCGACATCGTCGCGCTCAACGAGATTCCCCTCACGAACACCGCGCAGATGGCGAACTGGGTCACGGCCTATCTGCCGGGATTTTTTCTGGCGACGAACTCCGGCTCGGACGGCTCGATCCGCAGCGTCATCCTCAGCCGCTATCCGGTCACGCGTTCGCAAAGCTGGTTGAACAATTCCAGCCTCGCGCCCTACGGCTACACCGGCACGGGCTTCACCCGCGATTTGTTTGAGGCGCAGCTCGCGCTGCCAAACTGGCCGCTGCCGCTGCACGTTTTTGTCGCGCATTTGAAGGCCACCGGCTTCACCGATCCGCAGGACGACGCCGACAAACGCGCCGCCCAGACTTCCGCCGTCTCCAATTTTTTTGCGAACACCTTTCTGCCCGGCACGAACGGCACGCATCCCTACCTCCTGGCCGGCGACATGAACGAAGACGCGTTTTTTCCCGACACCAATTACATCAGCGGCCATCCGGTCCAGCGGTTGACCAGCGCCCCGACCGGATTGCAGCTCACCACGCCGGTCAATCCCTTCTGGAATTCGCCCAGCAACGCCTACACCGAGTCCATCCGCAACCCGCTCGACACGCGGTTCGATTACATTTTGCCGTGCGCGATCTTATTTTCCAACGTCACCGCGGCCATGGTTTTCCGCACCGACCTGCTCACGAATTTTCCGGCCAATCTTTTCAGCAACGACGACAAGATCGCCTCCGACCATCTGCCCGTGCTGATGACGTTTGCCAACCCGTTCAACACGCCCTACAAATTGGTTTCCATCACGCGGACCAATCTGACCGTCACGCTGAAATGGGAGTCGCAGAACCACCGCACGTTTAACATCGAAGCCTCGTCGAATTTGATTTCCTGGACGCCGTTCGCCACGAACCTTTACACCACCACGACCAATTCGCCTTTTGTTTTCAACACGAACAACGTGCCGGAGCCGGTGAACTTTTTCCGCATCCAGCGCGTGCCGTAGGTGGCGTCGGCCATCTTGGCTGACGTAGAGCCGCGGCTTCCAGCCCGGCGGACAGGGCGTGGTGATTGGAAAGGTTTCGCAATAATATGTGCGCTTACGTCATGCGAGTGGTTTTTTCCGGACGGCAAGATGCCGCCCTCTACAGCTGGCCGGGAGGCCCGCCGCCACTTTTCAACTCGCGCCTGCCTTCAGCTCTGCTATTTTCCGCGCCGCATGATCCGCCTCGTTCTCTTCGACATTGACGGCACGCTCGTCCACACCGGCGGCGCGGGCACGGCGGCGTTCACCAAGACCTTCGCCCGGCAGTTCAATCTCCATCACGGCACGGAAAAAATGAAGTTCGCCGGGCGCACCGACGTGAGCCTCGTCCGCGAATTTTTCCGCATCCATGACGTGACCGCCACGCCGGAACATTTCGAGGAATTCTTCGGGCATTACATTTTCTGGCTGCACCACATCCTCGAAAAAAACGGCGGCGAAATGTGCCGGGGCGTCCGCGAGTTCATCCGCGACCTGCAGGCGCTGCCGGATCCGCCGGTGCTCGGCCTGCTCACGGGCAACATCCAGCTCGGCGCGGAGATCAAGCTGCGCCATTTCGGCCTGTGGGAAACTTTCCAGTTCGGCGGTTTTGCCGACGACCACGAGGAACGCGATCACATCGCCGCCGCCGCGTTCGCGCGCGCCCGCCGCGTGCTGGGGAAAAAGTTGTCGCCGCAGGAGGTCGTCGTCATCGGCGACACGCCGTTCGACGTGCGCTGCGGAAAATTCATCGGCGCGAAAACGCTGGCCGTGGCCACGGGCGGCGCGAAGCTGGAAGACTTGAAGCCGGCCGCCGCCGACTGGACGGTGGCCGACCTGACGCGCATCAGCGCGCGGGAGATTTGCGCTCGATAAGCGGTAGGGCGGCGCTGCTGCGCCGCCCCAACTAATTTGGGCTGCGCGGCAGCGCAGCCCTGCCATCAATGCGCGCGGCAGCCGCCGCCGCAACAATGGCCGCCGCCCGCGCCGCCCTTTTTGCCGGAGGATTTCCCGCCCGCCCCCGCCGCCGCAAAGGTGGAGAACTGCTTGGAGATTTTCGTGGAGCCGCAATGCGGGCATTTCGTCCCCTGCCAGTCGGCGGAGCGGACGAGGATTTCGGAATCGTGTTCGCACTGGGCGCAATGGAATTCGTAGAGCGGCATGGGCAAAAAATAACCGGCGGCGGGCGGAGGTTCAAGCGTTCGCCGGCGCAGCTTGACACTGCCCCGGAGAGTTCTGCGTCCGCCGGCGTGGAATTCCCGGCTTGAATTCGCCGAACCGCCGGTTAAGCTCCTCCCGCTCGGAAAAATGTCCACCAACCGGAAATCTTGGGACTCGTTTGAATTGATGCGCACCGCCGCCCAGATGGGCGACGCGCAGGCGCAATGCTACCTCGGGGTCTGCTACCAGAACGGGCAGGGCGTGGAGCAAAATCATCAGGAGGCGGTCAAATGGCTGCGGCGTTCCGCCGAGCAGAGCGATCCCGTGGCGCAATGCTATCTCGGCGTCTGCTATTGGATGGGCCAGGGCGTCCCGCAGGAATTCACCGAGGCGGCCAAGTGGCTGCGCGAGGCGGCCGAGCAGGGCGACCCGGCGGCGCAGTTCAATCTCGGCACCCTTTACGAAACCGGCCAGGGCGTCACCCAAAATTATGCCGAGGCGGTGAAATGGTATCGCGAATCCGCCGAGCGCGGCTATCCGGCGGCGCAATTCAACCTCGGAGTTTTTTTTGAGGCCGGCCAGGTGGTGGAACAGGATTTCACCGAGGCCGCCCGCTGGTATCTCGCCGCCGCCGAGCAGGAACTCGCCGACGCCCAGTGCAATCTCGGCCTCTGCTACCAGACCGGGCGCGGGGTGGAAGAGGACACGGCCATGGCGGTGAAGTGGTTCATCCGGGCCGCGCGGCAGGGCAACAAAACCGCGCAGCACAACCTCGGCCTCTACTACGCCTCCGTGGAAGCTGCGGAAACCGCCGCGCTCGAAGCCGGAAAAAATGTTCCGCGCTGAATCTTTCGTAGCAGCCGAGGTAACGAGGCTCTGACCGTTTCCGCTTTCTGCTTTTCAATCAGAGCCTCCTCACGTCGGCTGCCACGATTTTATTCTCCGTCACTTCCGGTTCAGCTCTTCCAGTTTCACCTCCGCCGCGCCGGAATCTATCGTTTCGCCTGCCAGCTCCCAGCCGGCGGCCAGCGATTTGGTTTTTCCCGCGACGAACAAAGCCGCGCCGGCATTGAGTAAAACGGCGTCGCGCTTCGGGCCGCGGTCCGCGCCGCGCAAAATTTTCCGGGTGATCTCCGCATTCTGAAATTTGTCGCCGCCGAGCAGGTCGGCGAGCGTCGCGGGCTGCAACGGGAAGTTTTCCAGCGACAACCCGGAGGCCGTGAAGCCGCGCTCCTGATAAAACTCCGCCACAAAGTTTTCGCCGAGCGTCGAGAGTTCATCCAAAAAATACGGATGCGTGATACGTGATGCGTGATGACTCGCTTCGTGCGCTGCGGGCTTCACGGAGCACGCATCACGCATCACGCCGCCACACACGACCATCCCGCGCCGGACACCCAGCGATTGTAAAACGTGTGCCAGCGGCTCGCAGAGTCCGGCGCGCGGCACGCCGACGAGCATCGCGGACGGCTGCGCCGGGTTCAGCAGCGGGCCGAGCAGGTTAAAAATCGTCCGCTGGCCGCGCTCGGCGCACAGTTTTCGCGCGGGCGCGATGTGCTTGAACGCCGGATGAAAGTTGGGCGCGAAGAAGAACGCGAAGTTTTTTTCACGCAGCGCCCGCGCGGCCTCCTCCGGCGTCAGATGAATCGGGATGCCGAGCGCTTCCAGCACGTCCGCGCTGCCGGCCTGCGAGGTGACGGCGCGGTTGCCGTGCTTGGCCACCGCCACGCCGGCGGCGGCGCAGACGATCGCGCTGGTCGTGGAGATGTTGAACGTGCCGAGGCGGTCGCCGCCCGTGCCGACGATGTCGAGGATCTCCCGCGACTCGCGCCAGTTTTTTTCTATCGGCGGCCGGATGGATTTCTCGCGCAGCGCGGCGGCGAACGCCGCGATCTCCTCCGGCGTCTCGCCCTTGGTGGCCAGCGCGATGAGAAATTCCGCCTTGGCCGGCGCCGCAACGGTTTCGTCCGTCAAACTTTCCACGGCGCGGCGCACCTGTTCCGCCGACAGGTGTTTGGCGGCGGCCAGTTGGGTGGTGAGGGTTTCCAGCACGGCGCGATTTTACGGTGGACCGCGAACGGAACAAACTGAAATCACAGGGGGTGTTCCCATCTGGCATTTTACGGAGCGGGCTGTGCGCGCCTGATCGCGCCGAAGCGTAGCGAAGGCGGAAGTCCGTTGAAACTGGCGGCTGGTCGCGGACGACCCAGCCGCGTTCCATAACCGCACGGGTGCATCTTGAGACTGTTCTTGGCAGAGGGGCAGGCTGGAAGCGCTGCCCTACGTTGCGGGCGGCTTCGCCAACAGAGTAGGACAGCGCTTCCAGCCTGTCCGGGCCAAGGGGAATTCATCGCCGCACCTAAAATTTAAGAACGATGTCCAGATGCACCCTAACCGCACACTCTGGCACGAAGAAGCTTTATGCCATCGCGGGTTCGTGGTTAAATTGAGATGGAAATGACCGCCGCGCCAACAGCCCCCGCAGCCCGCAGCCCGCAGCCCGCAGCCCGCGCGTTGCCCGAGCTGCTCTCGCCCGCCGGCGACTGGGAGTGCGCCAAGGCCGCCGTGGAGAACGGCGCGGACGCGATATATTTCGGCCTCGACAAGTTCAACGCCCGGATGCGCGCCCATAATTTCACCGAGGCGGTTCTGCCGAAGCTCATGGAATTTCTCCACCGGCGCGGCGTGAAAGGCTACGTCACCTTCAACACGCTCGTTTTTCAGAACGAACTGGCCGATGCGGAACATTATCTGCGCGCCATCATCGCCGCCGGGGTGGACGCCGCCATCGTGCAGGACGTGGGCATCTGCCGGCTCATCCGCGAACTGTCGCCCGATTTTCCGATCCACGCCTCGACGCAGATGACCATCTCCAGCGCGGCGGGAATCGAATTTGCCCGCGAGCTCGGCTGCAACCTCGCCGTCCTCGCCCGCGAGTGTTCGATTGCCGAGATTGAGAAAATTCGCGCGACTGACGAAGCCGCTGCATCACGCATCACGCATCACGCATCACTGCCGTTGGAAGTCTTCGTCCACGGCGCTTTGTGCGTCGCTTATTCCGGCCAATGTCTGACAAGCGAATCCCTCGGCGGCCGTTCGGCGAATCGCGGCGAGTGCGCGCAGGCGTGCCGGATGCCTTATGATTTGATTTCCGACGGCGTGCAGGTTCCGCTCGGCGACAAGAGGTATCTGTTGAGTCCGCAGGATCTGTCCGGCCTGGAAGTTTTGCCGGAACTCGTGCGCGCCGGAGTTTCCTCGCTGAAGATCGAAGGCCGCCTCAAAGCGCCGGAATATGTCGCCAGTATCACGAAAGTTTACCGGCAAGCCTTGGATAATTTACGATTTACGAATGACGATTTACGCGTCGCAAACCAGCCCGCGCGTAAATCGGAAATCGAAAATCCAAAATACGAAATGGAGATGTCCTTTTCGCGCGGCCTGTTCACCGGCTGGTTCGGCGGCAATGACAACCAGAAACTTGTCCATGCGCGCTTTGGCAAAAAACGCGGCGTCTATCTCGGCGAAGTGAAAAAAATTGTCCGCGACGGCGTGCAGGTGCAACTGGAATCGCCCGTCAAACCTGGCGACGGCATTGTTTTTGATGCCGGCAAACCGGACGAGAAAGAAGAGGGCGGGCGGATTTACGAAGTCAGTGTCACGCATCACGCATCACGCATCACGGAGCTTCGTTTCGGCTACGGCAATATTGATTTCAACCGCGTCCATGTCGGCGACAAAATCTGGAAGACGAACGATCCCGAACTCGACAAGCGTTTGCGCCAGAGTTTTGAGGGCGACGCGCCAAGGTTTCAGCGGCCCATTGAAATCGAAGTCCACGGCCTCGTCGGAAAACCGTTGACGCTGATTGCGCGCGATGAATTTGGAAATGTGGCGCAGGTCGAATCCACGATGCCGCTGGCGAAGGCGGAGAAGGTTCCGCTCACCGAGGAAAAATTGCGCGACCAGCTTGGCCGTCTCGGTGGCACGCCGTTCAAGCTGGGTGTGCTGAAAAATTTCCTGTCCGGCGAAGTTCTGGTGCCGGTCAGCGAATTGAACCGCCTGCGCCGCGAATTTGTCGTCGAACTGGAACGGCTGCGGTCATTGCCGAAGCGGTGGACGCTGAACGAATGCGGAATTCAGAGTGCGGAGTGCGGAATCAAGAACAGTGGAACGCGTGAAGCCATTCCGCAATCCGCACTCCCCGCTCCGCACTTAATCGTCCTCGTCCGCAATCTCGCGCAGCTCGACGCGGCGCTGCAATGCGGCGTGGAGACAATCTATTGCGAGTTTGAAGACCCCAAGAAGTATCGCGAGGCCGTGACGACGTTCCACACCGCGCGCGGCTGCTCCGCTCCATCTTCCATCCTCCATCCTCCATCCTCGCCTGGCATTTTTGTGGCCCCGCCGCGCATTTTCAAAATGGGCGAGGAATGGATTTTAAACATCGTGCGTTCCGCCAACGCCGACGGCTATCTCGTCCGCAACTACGACCACCTGAAATTTTTTAAAGACACGCGGCGCGTCGGGGATTTTTCGCTGAACGTGGCGAACCGGCTGGCGGCGGATTATTTCAAAAATCATTTTGGCCTGGAACGCGTGACGGCCAGCTACGACTTGAACGTCATCCAGCTCGACGCCTTGTTGTCCGCCGCGCCGCCGGAATGGTTTGAGGTCACCATCCACCAGCACATGCCGATGTTTCACATGGAGCACTGCGTGTTCTGCGCGTTTCTCTCGAAGGGCAAGGATTACCGCGACTGCGGGCGTCCGTGCGACACGCACGATGTGCGGCTGCGCGACCGCGTGGGCGCGGTGCATCCGCTCAAGGCCGACGCGGGCTGCCGCAACACGGTCTTCAATTCGCAGGCGCAGACCGGCGCGGAATTTGTGGAACGGCTGCTGGCGCTGGGCGTGAAAAATTTCCGCGTGGAATTCTTGAATGAATCAACGGAGGAAGTGGCGCGGACCATCACCAAATACCGCCAGTTGCTGCGCGGGGAAATTTCCGGCACGCAACTGTGGCGCGAACTGAAACTCTTCAACCAGCTCGGCGTCACGCGCGGTCAGATGGGCAAGTGAAGAAGCTGGGCGAAGGGAAAAAATTCGAAGCGGGCGCGGAAATTAAATTCCAGAACGTGAGCGCAGACGTTTTGAAGCAAACACCGCCATTGCCCCAAATCCCACAAGTGCGTATGTGCTCGGCTCTGGCACAGTTGTAATTGAAATGTTATCAACCAAGATTGTCAGGGTTGGTGTTGCATAATCGGTTCCTGAAATTTTGAAATTAACAGGTGAATCACTGCCAGAATAGTAGCCCGTCCACAGATTGACGCCATCCATACTGTAGCTTGTGTTCCCGGCCCCGTCGTTGGCAATGGACCAGTCGGTCCAATAACCCCCTTGAGGAAGGTCGGCCATCGGCATGATGGTCACAAGGCTTCCTGCAGCACTGTCAACACCGTATAGGTTGTATTGCGAACCGTCATTGATGAATATAAAGCCAGCAGTTCTGCCCGAGGCAAAATCAACCTGCATTATCACCTCTTTTGCCAGCGTGTTAAACATATAGCCACCAAAGAGCAATGACATACTCGCACTCCACGGCCCCGTGCCTCCAATGTTGACTGACACACCCTGCCGATTTTGATTGTTGCCGACCGAAAGGAGTCCTGCGGGAATCGGATCTCCTTGATTGACATAACGCACAAACGTAGCCCCACCAAATGTTGACCAGTTTGTATGGATGGTTGGAGCGGAAAAGTCGTCCGTAAACGTAAACCCCTGTGCATGCATGGCAGCCGACGAGAGGAGCAAGCCGCAGGCTCCCACAAGCACCAGAGTTTTGAGATTTTTCATAAGGGAATAAAGCGCGTTTCAATACCAGCCTCCACTTTCTGGCAGGAGTTACGAACGGAGTCAAGACTATTGTCTGTGGTTGTTAAAATGTCCCTAGCCAAAATGCTATGGATGCAAAAATTGGAAATCTCCACGGCCTTCGCGCTGGTGTTGAAAAAACACCGGCAAGCCAAAGAAATTTCTCAAGAACTATTGGCCGAAAAAGCCGACATTCATCCCACCCACGTCAGTTTGATTGAGCGGTCACTCCGCAACCCAAGCCTGAAAGTGGCAAAAGCTATCGCCAATGCCTTGGGATTGACGCTGACTCAATTGATTTCCGAAGCCGAACAGCTTCAAAAAAAGAGATCGTAGGTAACTCCTTCGCCCTATTCGCATCCTTCACGCAAAACAAATTTTGTCCAGCCCGCTTTCGGTTTGGAAATGAAGCTCTGAACCCGCCGGACAAAAGCGGTGCTAAAGCAACCGCAGTCCAGACGCTTCGCGCGGTTTGAAGACGTCCGGTGGTCGCGGAGCGTCTGGACTGCGGCCGGTTCACCGCCGCTTTTCCCCGCGCGCCAGAGCGTTTTAAATTGCGTCGCAGCTTTTAAAAATTGGGCGCGTAGTTTCCCCTCACCCCGGCCCTCTCCCTTGGGGAGAGGGAGAAACGCTCGCCGCTGCTTGGATGATTTGCGTGTTCGGATTCGCGGATGCCCACGACTGGATTCGCAAGACGACCAGCCGAAATCACAACGCCGCATCGGAGCTGTCCCCTCTCCCCGGGGGAGAGGGTCAGGGTGAGGGCGGACTAAAACACAAAATGAATCCCCCTTTTTTTTGAGAGTTTAATTTGTATGACGACCGCCCTCACCCCGGCCCTCTCCCCCGAGGAGAGGGAGAAACGCTCCCCGCCGCAATCGAGTTCCGTTCGTCTTGGAATAACCCAGCGCCGGATTGGCCGGACGGTTAATCGGGCAAACGGAAAACGTGCGCCGCTTGTCCCCTCTCCCGGGGGGAGAGGGTTAGGGTGAGGGCGGACTAAAACACAAATTAAGTCCCCAGTTTTTTTGAGGGTTTAGTTTGTATGACGACCGCCCTCACCCCGGCCCTCTCCCCCGAGGAGAGGGAGAAACGTTCGCTGCCGTCGCGGAATCCCGTGCGTCTTGGGATTACCCAGCCTATAAGTTCGCAAAACAATTTCTTGCCGCCCCGCCGCCTAGCCGTTATCAAAGCCGCATGGATTCCCGCGAAGCATTCATCGCGCTCAACTTGATCGAAGGCGTCGGGCCGGTGCGCGCCCGTTCGCTGCTGGAGCATTTCGGCGACGCGCCCAAAATCCTCGCCGCCTCCAGGCACGAACTCACCCGCGTCCGCAACATCGGCGACGACACGGCGGAAAGCATTTTCAACTGGGAAAAGTCCATTGATCTCGCGGGCGAATTGAAACGCATTTCAGATTTCGGCTGCCACGTTTTGATTTCGTCGGATGAAAATTATCCGCCGTCGCTGCGGGAAATTTACGATCCGCCGCTGGTGCTGTATGTCAAAGGCGAACTGACGGCGAAGGACAAGAACGCCGTGGCGATGGTCGGCTCGCGTATGACGACGCATTACGGCATCGAGACGGCGCGCAAGCTGGCGTATCAACTCGCCTATACCGGCGTGACGGTGGTGAGCGGTGGCGCGCGCGGCATTGACACGGCGGCGCATCAGGGCGCGTTGAGCGGCAAGGGCCGGACGGTCGCGGTGCTCGGCACGGGCATCAACCTGATTTTCCCGCCGGAAAACGCGGAACTCTTCGAGCGCATCGCGGCGAACGGCGCGGTCATCACGCAATTTCCATTCAACCGTCCGGCGGACAAGCAAAGTTTCCCCATCCGCAACCGCATCGTGGCGGGCATGACGCTCGGCACGGTGGTGGTGGAGGCGAATCTTTCCAGCGGCGCGCTCATCACGGCGAATTTTGCGACGGAATACGGCCGGCAGATTTTCGCCGTGCCGGGGCGGATAGATTCGCCGCGCAGCAAAGGCTGTCACGATCTCATCAAGAAAGGCGCGAAGTTGTGCGAAGGCGTGGAGGACATCTTGAGCGAGTTCGAGTATCTGTTTCCCACGAGCAACCGGCCGCCGTCGGCGGGCGACACGGGCGTGCTGCCCGCGCTGGAGCTTTCCGAGACGGAGCAGAAAATTTTCGACGCGGTGAAGGCCGGCGATGAAAGCACGATTGACGAAGTGATCCGCGCGAGCGGCCTGCCGAGTTCGACGGTGAACGTGGCGTTGTTCAGTTTGGAGATGAAACGGCTGGTGCGGCAGTTGCCGGGGAAATTATTCGTGCGGAATGTGTGAGCACGCGCCCGCGTCAACAGGCGCGAATGAGCTGTCGCGGGGCGAGCAAAACAGGACAAGTGGTGTAGTTAGCAAAACCGGACGCTCCGCACGCGAAAAGATAGTGGGTGCCGACAGGGTTTCGCGTAAC
>JAYVCM010000485.1:0-4087 GCA_043749955.1 Limisphaerales bacterium
CCACGCAACTGGCCGGACTGGCCGGACGCGCTCCCAAATCCGTCGCGGAAAAAACCGCCGCGCTGTTCCCGGAAGTTTCCCAGGCCGCCACGCGCGCGCGGTTGCCGCTGGTCAATCTGGCCATCGGCGCGCTGCGCGAGCTGGACGCCGGACAGTTCAGCCAGTTTTCGCAAACGCTGGACTGGCTCATCGGCAGCGATAACCGCGTGGAGCTGTTTGAATTCGTCCTGCAAAAAATTGTGCTCCGTCATCTCGCGCCGAAGTTCGGATTGGAGCGCCCGTCCACGGTGCAGTTCTACACGCTCAAGCCGCTCGTGCCGGACAGCGCCGTGATTTTGTCCGCGCTGGCGAATGTTGGCTCCGAGGACACGGGAGAAATCCGAAAGGCCTTCGCGGGCGGCGCGCCGTTTCTGCGCGCGCCGGAAAATTCCGGCCTGCTCCTGCTGCCGCGCGGCGGGTGCGGCGTGGAGCAGGTCAGCGCCGCGCTGGACCGGCTGGCGCTGGCCGTGCCGATCATCAAAAAAAATCTGCTCGAAGCCTGCATCCGCGCGGTTGGAGCGGACGGCGTGATTCAGGAAGCCGAAGCCGAACTGCTCCGCGCGATCGCCGACACGCTGGACTGCCCGATACCGCCGTTTGTGGCGATGGAACCGGCCGTTTAAACCGAATCTATGCAGTTGAACGGCGACCGGAGCGCGGCATTTATGCCGCTTCAGCGTGCGAATTGCAGGCGTCACGGGATTCATTTGAACCCAGCTTTCAGTGCGGACATTGAAGCGGTCCCGCACGCGGGACCGCGCTCCTTCGCGCCAACCGCCGCCGCGTCGCTCGCCGTCCGTTTCCAACCACCTCGTTTCGGCTAAAATCATCAGGGGTGCGGACAAGGATTCCCCCTTTCGGCAAAAACAATATCCAGATGCATCCCCAAACCGTGCTGAAATTCTAATTAAAAATATTATTGAACTGCACCGGCAGCTGTGAGATAAACACTGCGTTGCTGTGAGACAACGTAATCCCATGAAAAATTTATTTTTCCGTTTTTCTTTTCTGTTTCTTTTCTGTTTCTTTTCTGTTGCTGTCTGACGGTGTTCGCGCAGGTCGGCGCCAAGAAGACCGTCGTGCGGCAGGTGGATGCCGACGCCAACAGCAAGAACTCCCCCGGCGACACGCTTCGTTACACCATCACCATCACCAACACCACGGCCACCAATTTGGCCAACATCCAGTTGGGCGACACGATTGGCGCGAATCAAACGCTCGTTCCCGGTTCCATCAAGAGCACGCCCACTGCGCGGGCGGATAGTTACAACGCCATCGGAAATACTTTGTTGACCGTTGCCGCCGGGCCGGGCGTGCTGTTGAATGACTCCGATCCCGACGGCGACGGCTTGAGCGTGAGCGCCGCCAGTTCCACCAGCGCCAACGGCGGCACGGTGTCGGTCGCGGCAGACGGAAGTTTCACCTACATTTCGGCGGCGGGCTTCACGGGCACGGACACTTTTGGTTACACCATCAGCGACGGCAACGGCGGCACCAGCTCCTCGACCGTCACGCTCACCGTCAGCAGCCGCGTCTGGTATGTCAACAATGCGGGCGCGAATGGCGATGGCCGGCAGACTTCTCCGTTCAATTCACTCACCGGCGCGCAAACAGCCAGCGCGGTGAATGATTTCATTTACGTCTTCCAAGGCAGCGGCAATTACACGGCGGGCATCACGTTGAAGAACACGCAGACGCTCGTCGGCTCCGGCGATGCGCTGGTGGTGAGCGGCACGACAATTTTCAGCGCGGGCGTGCGGCCAACCCTGCTGGCCAGCAGCGGCACCGGCGTGAGCCTCGCCACGAACAACATTGTTCACGGACTGAACGTGGGTTCATCCAGCGGGCGGGCGTTCTCCGGCGCGGTGGGAAATCTGGTCATCAGCAATGTCATCGCGACGGCCACCGGCGGCGCGGCGGCGATGCTCACTAACGGCACGGTGGACGTCACGCTCGACAGCGCGTCCTCCACGGGCAGCGCGGACAACGGCATCAACTTGAGCAGCATCAACGGCACCTTCGTGGTGAACGGCGGTTCCATTGGCACGGCGGCGGGCACGGACTTCATTGTTGCCGGCGGCAACGGCACGATCACTTACGCCGGCAGCATCAACAACGCGGCGGGCCGCTCCGCAGACATCAGCGGGCGCACCGGCGGCACGGTCACGCTTTCCGGCAATATCACTGACACGGGCACGGGCCTCATTGTGCAGAACAACACCGGCGGCACGACGACGTTCAGCGGCGCGACGAAGACGTTGAACACCGGCGCGAACGCGGCGGTGAGTCTCACGAGCAACAACGGCCACACGATCAATTTCAGCAATGGCGGACTGGCGGTTACGACGACGAGCGGCATCGGCTTCAACGCGACCGGCGGCGCGACGGCAGTCAATGTGACGGGCACAAGCAACACGATCAGTTCCGGCATCGGGAGGGCTTTGAACGTCGCGAGCACGACGATTGGCGGCAGCGGGCTGACCTTCCGCAGCATCTCGGCCAATGGCGCGGCCAATGGCATTACGTTGACCAGCACCGGCAGCGGCGGTCTGACGGTCACGGGCGATGGCGGCGGCAGCAACAACGGCTCGGGCGGCACCATCTCCAGTCCGACCGCGCAAGGTATTTTCGTCAGTGGTTCCGGCCCCATCAGTCTCGGCTACATGATCATTCAGAACAGCACCACTCACGGCATTCAAGTTACGAACGCGCCCGGTTTCACTCTGAATCGCTGCAACGTGACCGACCTGGCGGGCGTGGCCACGGACGAGGGGGTGCTGCTCGACAACGTCTCCGGCACCCTGCTGTTCAGCAACGACACCATCAGTGGAGCGCCGCACAATGCTGTTCATGCCAACAATTTCAACGTGAACATGACCGCCTTCATCATGACCAATACCACGGTCACCTGCCCGGGCGGGGTCGGGGCCGTGTGCGTGACGGGCGGCACGACGGGCAACGACGGGTTGCTGGTGGAAATCCGGGGCACCTCGGTGCTGACCAGCGGTCTGATTTCCGGCTGCACCTTCAGCGGCATGAGAGCGGTCGCGGCTCAAATTCAGGCGAATGACACCGGGAGGATCGGGTCGAACTCCGGCGGGGCGATCACCGCGCCGGCGGCGGCCAACAGTTTTGTCATCCAAAACAACGTTTTCACCGGCAACGGCCAGGGCATTGATATTGATTCCTCGCAGGTCTCCAGCGTGACGTTTCAAGTGTTGAACAACACGATCAACGGCAAGGTGACTTCTCCCGGCGCGATTCCGAACCAAGCCAGCAGCAATGGGATCAACGCCTTCACGGCTGCCGGGGCTGACACCGGCCCGGCTAGTCACACCTTCGTCGGCGTCATTGACGGAAACAGTATCGGAACGCAGGGCGTGAAGGATTCCGGATCGGGTTTCGGCAGCGGCATCCGCGTGGTGGTCCAGGGACAGAACACGCAAGGTTCCGTCACCGTGAACAACAACACCATTCGTGAAGTGCCGAATTCATCCATCTTGAATTTCTACGGCCAAAACGGCGCGGCCACCACCGGCACGGGCACCGCCCGCTTCAAGATCACCAACAACACGATGCCCGCGCCGTCAGGTTCAAATCTGGGCCTTTGCGGTCCGGCCAATACGCCCTGCGCTGAATTCGGGATATTCGTGCTGGCCGACGAGGGCTTTCCCGTTTGCACCACCATCACCGGAAACAATATTTTTGATTTGTCGTCCGTCTTCGGCGGGAGTTTTGACATCTATCTGGCGGAGCGAGTCGGTCCACCGGCTGGCGCGCAACTGACGGTCGCCGGGTCAGGTGTGGTCACGACCTACCTCAACGCGAACAACACCCTCGCCGGCGCCAGCAAGAGCTTTGACGAAGGCGGCAACGTCACCACCGGCGCGGCCTGCGGGACATTCCCCTGATTTCAACCCACAAAAAGGAAAACAAAAACATGAAAACGATTTCAATTTCCCAGTGGGTGGCGGCGGCGGTGAACAGCGTAGCGGCGTCTCGGCAGAGCGCCGCAAACTATTCCGAAAAATGGCGGCGCTCTGCCGAG
>JAYVCM010000486.1:0-5377 GCA_043749955.1 Limisphaerales bacterium
CGGCATTGCGAAACGCCTTCCCGCCGCGCGCTACGCCGCGATGGCCCTGCTGTGCGTGACGCTGCTGAAACTGTTTTTCCACGACCTCGCGCGGCTCGGCCCGCTCTACCGCATCGGGGCGTTCATCGGCGTCGCGGTCATCGCGATGCTGGCGTCGTTCGCGTATCAAAAGTTTTTCACCGCCAGCGAAAAGGCGAAGGAGGCAAAAGATGAAAACACAAAATGAAATGAATGCGGGAGCCAGCGCGACAGCGTCTTGGACTGCGCCAGCCCTCTGGCGCTTTGGCGGGAGCGTGCGGCGGCAGTTGCGGACGAAAAGCGGCAGAGGGCTGCCGCAGTCCAAAACCTCGCGGCAGTTCGGTTGCTGCTTCCGCGCCGCACTTTTCGCCGCATTCGTCCCATTCGCCGCATCTGCCGCGCTGCCCAGCGACTGGCAGCACGAGCAGCACTTTGAAATCGCCGCGCCCGGCCTCGTCAAATTGAGCCTGCCCGTGACGACGCTCGACGCCGCGCGGCCCGCGCTCGAAGATTTGCGCCTCTACGATGACGCCGGCAACGAACTGCCGTTTCTCATCGAACATCCCGCGCCCGTGGGAAAAGCCGTCCAAGCCGCGAAGTCGTTTCAAGTTTCGCTCAACGCCAGCACGACGGTCATCACGCTGGAAACCGGCCTGGCACAACCGCTCGACGGCGTCACGCTCGAAACGCCGGCGGGCAATTTCATCAAGGCCGTGCGCGTGGACGGTTCGGCTGACGGCAAAAGCTGGCAGCCGCTCGCGCAGGGCCAGCCGATTTTCCGGCAGGCTTACGGCGCGAGCCAGTTGCACATTTCGTTTCCCGCCGGCGCGTGGCGCTGGCTGCGGTTGACCGTGGACGACCAGCGTTCACAGGCGGTTCCATTCACCGGCGCCCGGGTTCACGCGGCGGCGGCGGTGACGACGCCAGGTGAAATTCAAACCGCTGTCATCGCCGAGCGCGACGAAAATCCCGGCGAGACGCGGCTCACGCTGAATCTCGGCGCGGCCAATCTGGATGTCGCGTCCGTCAAAATTGAAACGGAAGAGCCGCTCTTCACGCGCACCGTCACGCTCGCCGTGCCGCAGATCATGGAGAACGGCATCCGCGAACAGGTCATCGGCCAGGGTTTGATTTATCGCGTCGCGGTGGAAGGCCAGCCGGCGGCGGCGAATCTTACCGTGCCGCTGGAGCGGCAGGTCCGCTCGCGCGAACTGGTGCTGCTCATCCAAAATGGCGACAGCCCGCCGCTGCCCGTTTCCGCCGTGCGCGTGGAACGGCGTCCGGTCTATCTCGTGTTCCTCGCGCGAACGGCGGGAACTTTTCATCTGCTCACCGGCAACAAACTTTGCGCCGCCGCGCGCTACGACCTCGCCGCGCTCGGCGCCAATTTGAAAACGGCCGCCGTGACGGCCGTCGCCATTTCCGCGCTGGCGGACAATCCGAATTATCGCGCGCCGGAAGCATTGGCCGGAGTTGATCTGGCCGGGGCCGCGCTGGATGTTTCTGGCTGGAAATTCCGCAAGGCCGTTCAGCTTGCCCGCGGCGGCGCGCAGCAAATCGAACTCGACCTCGATGTGCTGGCTCACGCCAACTCGGGCTTTGCCGACGTGCGCGTATTGCACGGCAGCAACCAGGTGCCTTACATCATCCAGCGCACGTCTATCAACCGTTCGCTCACGCCGTCGTTCACGCTGACCAACGACGTGAAGCAGCCGAAGTTGAGCCGTTGGATCATCAAGCTGCCGCGCGCCGGGCTGCCGCTCACGCGGCTGGCGTGCGTGACGAAAACCCCGCTGTTCCAGCGCGAGGTGTCGCTCTACGAAGAACTCACGGACGAGCGCGGCGACAAATACCGCCGCTCGCTCGGCGGCAGTTCGTGGACGCAGACGCCGGGACGCAAGGCAAACGATTTTTCGCTCACGCTGGACGGCCTGGCGCAGAGCGACACGCTGTTCCTCGAAACACAAAACGGCGACAACCCGGCGATTGAACTGGAAAAATTCTCCGTGTTTTATCCGGCGACGCGCGTGCTGTTCAAGGCGAAGGCGGACGACGCGTTGTTCCTTTACTATGGCAATCCGCGCGTGTCCGCGCCGAGTTATGATTTGAGCCTGGTCGCGGGCGAACTGCTTGCGGCGGACAAGGCCACCGCGAAGCTCGCCGCCGAGGACCAGTTGAAAAAATCATCATGGGCGGAAAACCAGACGCCGGGCAGCGGTGGGATAATTTTCTGGGGAATTCTCGCGGTGGTCGTGGTGGGATTGTTGGTCGTCATCACGCGGCTGCTGCCTAAAAATTCTTTGCCGCCACCGCAGTGAATTTGGTCCGCGATCCAAGCTGAAATGACCATGAACTGCGCGCGCCCGGCGTGGCGCTGCTGGTCGTCGTCTTCATCTACAATAAATTTCAGGATCTGATCCGGAAATGGCTGTGAAACCTCGCGCTGAACCTGAAATCCGAATCCCCGAAGCCCGAAAGAAACCTGAAACAACATTGTGCCGCCGAAGTTTGCTGTTAGGCTGCATCCGGTCATCGCTGATTTGAACGGAGGCATTGAGCCGGCGGAGGCTGACAGAATGATGGCTGGCAGAATGATCCGGCCCAGATGATTCTGCCATCAATGATTCTGTCTTGGCTGCATCGTGGTTGAAAGGAAAACTGGATTCCCTATGAAAATTGTTTTTAAGAAATTATTTGCGGTGTTGCTGGCGGCATGGCTTTGCGTTGGCGTTGGCGTGGCCGCCACGCTCACGATTACGCCCTCCGTAATCAGCAACACCTACCCCGGAGTCATCACGCTGCAAATCGGCGGCCTGACGAACACCGAAACCGTCACGGTTCAAAAATGGCTGGATGGCAATGCCAATGGCCTGATTGACGCGGGCGAACCGCTGATGGACGCTTTCAAGATTGCCGATGGCGGCGCGATGGTCATTGGCGGCGTGACCAATGTCAGCGTCCCGTTCGACAGCAACTCCGCCACCGGCGCGATCACCACGGCGCTGTATTTCGGCGCCGCCATGGCTTTGGAAAACATCGTGGGGCGGCAGATTTACCAGGTGGTCAGTCCGACCGGGCGTTTTTCGCCGGTGACGGCCACGCTGACCGTGACGAATGCCGCGCTGCCCCAATCCGTCAGCGGCATCGTTTATAGCAACGGCGTCACGCCCTTTCCCTACGCGGTCGTGGTGGCCCAGGATCAGCAGGCAAACAATCCCGCCGGGGCGGCGGTGGCCGACGCCGCCGGGCATTATTTTCTCACGCTCAAGCCCGGTTCCTACAGCCTCATCGCGGGTTTTCCCAATTATTATTTCAATCAGAACCTTGCCCCGTCGGTGGTTTTGACGAATGGAATGTCCGCGACGAACAACCTGTCCTTGACCAACGGCACGGCTACGATTTCCGGCAGCGTCTATGACTCGGCCAGCAGCAACGGCATCGGCGGCCTGCTGCTGCAATTTCAATCCGGCAGTCTTTTTGCCATCGCCTTCACTGACACGAACGGAAATTATTCCGCCGCCCTCTCGCCGGCTTTCTGGAAAATCAAGGCGAGCAAGGAGCGGCTGGCGCGGCGCGCTTACGTCGTTTCCGAAGCCGTGTTTCAAGTGAACGCGAGCGGCGGCAATGTGACGAACGCCAATCTGGCCTTGTTCAAGGGCAACGCGCTTCTTTACGGGCGCATCACGGACAATTCCAACGCGCCGTTTGCCAACGTCATTATTGATGCGGGCGGCGGCAATAATTCCGGCAACAGTCTTTTCGGCGCGAAAGGCTTCAGCGACGCCAATGGTTATTATGCGGTGGCGGTTTTGGGCGACCTTACCAATTACTGGAGTTGCAATGCGAACGGCGGGAAGAACACCGGTCTCGCCAACTACATTGTGAACACCACCAGCTCCACCACCAATTCACCCGGCCAGGCGACGCTGCAAAATTTTATCGCCCTGCCCGCCACTGCCACCATTTCTGGTCATGTCCAAAGTAATTCAGGCACGAACGTCGTCGGCGTCGGGATGGAAGCCAGCGCCTTCATCAACGGATATAATTATCAGGCATTGCAATCCACCACCGACAATTCGGGAAATTATTCATTTGCCGTCGCTGCGGGCCAATGGAATGTGTATTTCCTCAACGGCGGATTCCAGGACAATCTGGACACGCACGGGTATGTTGATCTCTCCGCGCCCCACATTGTGAGCATCCCGCCGACGAATGTGGTGTTGAACCTCACCGTTTTTCCCCTCGGCACGCCGGCCATCACTTCGCCGCAGCGTTTTTCAGCCACCCAATTCGGCTTTACCATCAACGGCGCGACGAACGTGAACTACACCGTGCAGGTTTCCACCAATCTGGCCTCGACCAACTGGTCGTCGCTCACTTCATTCCAAATGACCACCAATCCGTTCCCGGTCGTGGACACCGGCGCGACGAACAGCCCGCGTTTCTATCGTGTGTTGAAAAATTAGCCGCCGAGATACGCGCTCCGCACCTGCGGATTCTGGCGCAGCGAGGCCGAGTCGCCCTGCAACGTGATTTTGCCCGTCTCCAAAACGTAGCCGAAGCGGGAAATTTCCAGCGCGCGGTTGGCGTTCTGTTCCACCAGCAGAATCGTCAGGCCGCGCTCGCGGTTGATCTCCACGATTTTTTCAAAAATCGTCTTCACCAGCAGCGGCGCGAGGCCGAGCGACGGCTCGTCCAGCATCAGAAATTTCGGCTGTGACATCAGCGCCCGGCCAATCGCCAGCATCTGCTGCTCGCCGCCGCTCAACGTCCCGGCGACCTGCTGCTCGCGTTCCTTCAACCGTGGAAACGTTGCGAAGACGAACTCCAGTTCGCGCCGGACAATTTTTTTATCGTGCACGAGGAACGCGCCCATCTGCAAATTTTCCAGCACGGTCAGGTTCGCAAAAATCATCCGCCCTTCGGGAACGTGCGACAAACCGCGCTTCACGATTTCATGCGGCGGCTGCCCGGCGATGTTCTTGCCGTCGTAAATAATTTCACCGGACTTTGGCTTCAACAAACCGGAGACTGTTTTGAGTGTCGTCGTCTTGCCCGCGCCATTGCTGCCTATGAGCGTGACGATGCTGCTCGACGGCACGGACAGGGAGATTCCTTTAAGCGCGGAAATTGCGCCGTAGCTGACGGTCAGATTTTTTATTTCCAGCATGGTTTTTTAACAACAAAGACGCAAAGGCGCGAAGCAGACAAATGCCTTCTTTCTTTGTGTCTTTGCGCCTTTGTTGTTCATTTATTCTCCCAGATACGCCGCGATGACTTTCGGATTCGCACGAACTTCGTCGGGTTTCCCCTCGGCGATTTTGATTCCGTAATCCAGCACCACGATGCGCTCGCAGAT
>JAYVCM010000487.1:0-3107 GCA_043749955.1 Limisphaerales bacterium
CATGGCCGCGAGCCGGCCGTTGCCCACCGGCAGCGCTTCGGTCTCCCACTTGGTGGCGGGCCGACGATACCAAAGCGTCAGCGGCTCATCCGGCGGCGACGCCTCCTGCGAAAAGGTGAATTGTGATTTCGGATTCTCCGCCTCCAGCGCGGCGGGCGGGACGGCAAAGGCCGCAAAGGTCGCCAACAGGCCGATCACGAGTAAGACGCTTCGCGTTGCAATAACCGGGTTAGAAAGTAGCGGCGGGCCTCCCGGCCTGCCGTAGAGGGCGGCATCCTGCCGCCCGGAAAGTCCGTCCCCACTCACTGCGCACTCGAATTTTACATGGGCTTCAACCGGCCCACGCTTTTTCCGCCGGGCTGGAAGCCACGGCTCTACGTCAGCCAAGATGGCCGACGCTACACTTTTTGAACAGGCTCTAATATTCATTTCTTTGAAGCCGCGAGCTTATTACTTGGAGGATGGCTCAAGTAAGGCGGAAGTTGATCCGCGGCTGATCCCCACTCCTTGTTCGGAGTCGGCCCCATTACGAATTCCAACTTGCCGCCTTGGACAATTTCCGCGTGGGTGATCCAAGCGCGTGCCAGCGGCTTGCCATTCAGCTTTGCACTTTGGATGTAGATATTCTGCGCCGAGTTTTCGCGCGCCAGCACGGTGAACTCGCGGCCCTTGTAGTAATGCGGGTCCAGGCGAATACTTACCCGGTCAAACAACGGACTGCCGATGATATAAATGCCATCCACCGGGGACACGGGATGAAAGCCAATCGCACTTAGAATATACCAGGCGGACATCTGCCCGACATCTTCATTGCCGCAGAGTCCTTTCACGCCGCTGCCGTAGGCGTTGTCCATGATGAAGCGCGACCACTTTTGCGTCAGCCACGGCGCGCCCGCGTAGGTGAACAGATATGGAACATGATGGACGGGTTCGTTCGCGTGGTTGTAGTAATCATTCCACTTGAAGTTAGGCGGCGTCTTCTCGAAGAATTCAGTAAGATAGGAAAGGAAGTAATCCTTCCCCATCAACTCGATCAAACCCGCCACATCTTGCGGCACGAACCAGCCCTGCTGGTAGGGATTGCTTTCGATACAACCCTGGCCGTGGGCGGTGGCCCCTTTCCACGGTGTCCACGAGCCGTCTGCATTTCGAGCGTGCATGTTTCCCACCGCCGGGTCGTAGATGTTTTTGTAATTCAGCGAACGCTTGGCCAGCAAACTGGCATCGTCGGTCTGGCCCAGCGCCCCGGCAAACCGGCCGGCGCAGTAGTCGAAGTAGGCATTTTCCAGCGTCCAAGAAATGTCGCCGGGCGCAAAACCCAACTGCGCATAGGCCGCCAGATTTCCCCGGCCGCTCTTCGGGCCTAGCACGCTCTGGCGGCAAAGTTGGTAGGCTTTTGCCGCATCATAATCACGAATGCCTTTCAGATAGGCGTCCGCGAAAACGGACACCGCCGGGTCGCCAATCATGCAGCCGGATTCAATGCCGAGAAACTCCCAGCGCGCCAGGTGGCCGTTGCCGCTAAGTTCCGCCTGTTGCATCAGCGAATTGACAGTATCATTGACCACGTCCGGACGGAGGATCGTCAGCATGGGATACTGGCTGCGGAAAACATCCCAGCCGCTGAAGATAGTCCGGTAGGTAAAGCTGCCGGTCTGATGGATAAGTTGATCCGCCCCGGGATAACGTCCGTCCTGATCTGAAAACGCGCGCGGATCAATCATCGAATGATAGAGCGCCGTGGCAAAGGCTTCGCGTTGCACCGCCGAGCCGCCCGAGACCGCCACGCCGGCGAGGGCTTGTTCCCACGCGCCGCGCGCCTGCTGACGAACCCGGTCAAAATTCCAGTCCTTGATGTCGTGCTTCAAGTTCGCGCGCGCGCCTTCGACGCTCACAAACGAAACCCCGGCCTTGAGCAAAACCACTTCGCCCGGCGCGGTCGCGAACTCGGAAAAGAATCCCAGATGTTTTCCTTCCAGTTCACGACAACCGGGCAGAACGTTCGCCGCCGCCACCACCTCGCGATAACGCTGGCTCTCGATGTCTTCCAGCTTTCGTTTCCATCCGTCGGGAATGTCGGCGGACCACACGCCAAAGTTAGTCAGCGGCTTGCTGAACTGCGCGGAAAAATAGACGGTGTAATTCGCCTTGCCACCGCCATTGCCCCAGCCGCCGCCGTCGGGGGTGCATTTCATCCAACCCTCGATGGTCTGGGCGTCCACTACTTTGACGTATTGCCGGACGGAAGTTCCCGCGACGCGGCGGGCGAGATCAATTTGCAGGCGCGATTGTTCCGACTTGGGAAAGGTGAAACGCAAAATGCCCGCGCGCGGGGCCGCTGTCAGCTCGGCTCGGATTCCGTAATCGTCCAGGGTGACGGCGTAATAACCTGCCTGCGCCGTCTCCGTATCGTGGCGGAAGCGCGAGCGATAACCATCTTCCGACCCGTTGCGGCCCCGCCCGGTTTTCAACTTGCCGGTCGTCGGCATCACGAGAAAATTTCCCAAGTCGCCATGCCAGCCCACGCCGCTCATGTGGGTGAAACTGAAACCTTCAATGCTGGTATGGTGGTAAGAGTAGCCCGGCCCGTTGTCGCCGCCGGTGATGGTGTCGGGACTAAGCTGCACCAGACCAAACGGCGTGGCCGCGCCGGGAAAAGTTTTACCTTCGCCAAACTCCGCGCTCGTGCTGGCGCCGATCATCGGATTGATGGAATCCACGAGCGGCGGGGGCGCGGCCACAACCGGCCCGGCCGCCAGCGACACCCCCACCGACAGCAGCAAGGCGGCGACCTTCGCCGGAGGCGACCGCCGCGAACCATTAGTTGGAATCCGTTTGGCAATCATCATGGCGTTGGGCCGGGCGCGTCCAAAGCCGCCTCCGGCGTCTCTCTTAATTTTAAAATTGGCGGATTGATTCCGGCGACTGGCGACGGTCCTGGCCTAAACCCGAACTCCGAACTGAGATGCGCAGCCGAGGTAGGGCAGGCTTACAGTCCCGCTCGGAGCGGGATTCACGGGGCTTACCAGCCCCGTGTCTCTGCACTGCACTCGGACACTTTTCTCAGCCGTGGAACCGGCGGCTGGTAAGCCGCCGGAATCCCGCTC
>JAYVCM010000488.1:0-5007 GCA_043749955.1 Limisphaerales bacterium
AAACTAAAATCGGCAATCGGCAACCTGCCGCGACGGTGCGCGAGCACGGCGGGTCGGCAATCGGCAATCAGTCAGAGCCTCCTCACGTCGGCTGCTACGATAAATTGATCGCCGCCGGCGCGACGTCTGCGAAGATTTTCTGCGCCGACCGCATCGCCACGACCGTCGCCGAAAAGAAAAAATTGCGCGATGAAACCGGCGCGGATGCGGTGGAGATGGAGTCGGCGGCGATCCACGCCGTCTGCCGCGAGCGCGGCATTCCCTGCGCCACCGTCCGCGTGATTTCCGACACGGCGGGCGAGGATCTGCCGCTGGATTTCAACGCGCTGGCCAAGCCGGACAAGAATCTGGATTTCGGCAAGCTGGCCTGGGCCATCGCGAGGTCGCCGGGAAAAATCGGCGCGCTGCTGGAGCTGCAGAAGAAAACCAGGTTCGCGGCGGAACAACTGGCGGCGGTGCTGGCGAAACTGCTTTGAAGTCGCACAGCGACGACCGAAAATAGCCCGCAGTTTCAACTGCGGGAAATTGCCCGCAAATTAATTAAATCCCGCAGGGACGAAAGAGCTATTCACCGCCTGTGTTCTGTCGCCCCTCCGGGGCTTCAAATTCTTTTGGACGACAAACCCACGGTTGAAACCGTGGGCTATTTTCTTTCGCGCCTCTGGCGCTACGGAATTATTTTGCGACGGCATCAGATTGCGCCGATGGCGGCGCAGGTTTCCTGGCGTGTTCGCTGAAGCTGATGAAACCTGCGCCGATCATGATCAGAATCACGCCCACCCACCGGATCCACGAAACGCTTTCGCCGAGAAACCAGATCGCGGCGAACGTCGCGAAGACGAAGCTCAAGGCGGTGAGCGGCCAGAGAAAACTGATGTCGCTCTTGTTCATCAGGAGCAGCAGGCAGCCGAAAAACACCGCCTCGAAAAACACGCCGAGCAGGATCTGCGGGCTGGTGGCCCCGGCTTTGAACACGCGGAACATTTCGGCGACGGTGTGGCCGTTGAGGTCGCCGATGTGCGTCATGCCCTTTTTGAGGAGGATGACGCCGGTGGATTCACAGGCGAGGCCGAAGAGGAGGATCAAAATTATTTTGAGCATGGTCTGACCACGAAATACACGAAATGCACGAAAAGGAAAGCCTGTGAATTCCGACCGGATGTTTCGGCGGGCCTGCTCTGGCCGGAGCGCGACGGTGTCCCGCCGTTCGGGCTTCCCTACCCATGAACCGGAACGCCGGTCTCCAACCCGGCTCGAAGTTGTTCCGGCGCCGCAACAGGCCGGGTCGGAGACCGGCACTCCACTCCGGAACGCGGGGGCACGGCCCGCCGGCGGGGACGCCGGCGCTCCCAGGATCGGTTCATGGGCAGGGATTGAGAGTGAGGGGTGGAACCAATTTATTCCGAATTTTTTCCGATTGGGGAAACATTCAACAACCAACATTCAACCTCCATTGGCGCAGCCATCACGGTCGGCATGATGGGGTTGAATTTTAGGCCTGCCGATTTGTCGAGGGCCAGCCGCCCAAAATATGTTCGCTTGCGCGCGGCGGTTTTTGCATATTGCGCCGGATGAAATCCATGACGGGCTACGGTCGCGGCGAGTGTTCGCAGGACGGCTTCAAAATCACGGTCGAGCTAAGCTCCGTGAACCGCAAGCAGGCCGAGGTGTCGGTCACGTTGCCGCGCGAACTGGAACTGCTCGAACCGCAGGTCCGCGACGCCATCAACCGCGTCGTCGCGCGCGGGCGCGTGAACGCACGCGTGACGCTGCACACCGCCGAGAACAAACTTTCCGTCCGCAAACACATCAATGAGCCGCTCGCCAAAGCCTACGCCGCCGAACTGGTGCGGCTGGCGAAGCAGTTAAAATTATCCGGCGAGGTGACGCTGGACCAGGTGCTGCGCGCGCCGGGCGTTTTTCAGACGGACGAGGAGCTGGCGGGCACGGAAGATTTGTGGCCGGCGGTGGAGAAGGCGTTGAACCACGCGCTCGCCGCGCTGCTGAAGATGCGCGAACGCGAGGGCGCGCATCTGGCGAAGGATTTGACGGCGCGCACCGGCGTGATGCGCGCGGCGGTCGGCCAGGTCCAGAAGCAGGCCCCGACGACGGCGGAGAATTACCGGCAAAATCTGCTGGAACGCATCAAGAGCGCGGGCATTGAAAACCTCGCGCTGGATGATGAGCGGCTGCTCAAGGAGGTCGTTTTGTTCGCGGACCGCTCGGACATCTCGGAGGAGTTGACGCGGCTGCAAAGTCATTTCCAGCAGTTCGCGGACTGCGCCAAGTCGAAGGAGCCGGTCGGGCGCACGCTGGATTTTCTGGCGCAGGAGATGAACCGCGAGATCAACACCATCGGCTCGAAGGCGAATGACGCGGTCATCTCCCGCGAGGTGGTGACGCTCAAGGCGGAGCTGGAAAAATTCCGGGAACAGGCGCAAAACGTGGAATGAAAAATCAGCATCCAGAACCCAGAGTCCAGAATCCAGAATCGCCGCGCCGGGACAAGGCGCCGGCGGGAAACCGGATCAGGAATTCCGCGCCGCTGCTGGTTTTGATTTCCGCGCCGTCGGGCGGCGGCAAGACGACGCTGTGCGAGCTGCTGCTGGCGGCGCGCCCGGACATGACGCGCGCCATCACCTGCACCACGCGGGATCCGCGCGCGGGCGAGCGGGACGGGGAGGATTATCATTTTTTTGACGCGGGCGAATTTTTGAAGCGGCTGCAGGCCGGCAATTTTCTGGAGCACGCCACGGTCTATGGCCACAGCTACGGCATCCTGAAGTCGGAACTGCTCGGCAAGCTGCGCGAGGGCAAGGACGTGCTGCTGAACGTGGACGTGCAGGGCGCGGCGACGATCCGCGAACGGGCGGAGGAGGAGCCGGAATTGAAGCAGGCCCTGGTGACGGTGTTTCTCACGCCGCCGACGGTGGACGTGCTGGCGGAGCGCCTGAAAAAGCGGAACCAGGACTCGCCGGCGGTCATCCAAAAACGGATGGCGGTGGCAAAGCAGGAGGTGGCGCAGTGGAAAAATTTTGACTACCTGCTGTTCAGCACCACGAAGCCGGAGGATCTGCGGCGGATGATGGAGATCGTGGAGGCGGAAAAAATGCGGGTGGCGCGGTCGGTGGCGCCGGAGTTTTAACCGCTAATCCGCGCTGATCTTCGCGGATAAAAACCGGCAAACAAAGATGAGCGAAGATTAGCGGTTTGTGCGGAAAGTTTTTTCGATTAAAGTCTGGCATGAGCGTTCCAAAAAAAATCGTTCTCGGGGTGACCGGCTCCATCGCCGCACACAAGGCCGCGGACCTGGCGTCGCTGCTCACCAAGGCGAAGTGCGACGTGCGCGTGGTGATGACGGCGGACGCGCAGCAGTTCATCACGCCGCTGCCGTTCAAGACGCTGACGCGGAATCCGGTGGTCACAAATCTCTACGACGAGGACGAGGGCTGGAAGCCGGCGCACATCGAGCTGGCGGACACGGCGGATCTGCTGGTCATCGCCCCGGCAACGGCGAACGTGATCGCCAAGCTGGCGCACGGCCTCGCGGACGACGCGTTGAGCTGCATCGCGCTGGCGTTGAATTCCAAGGCGAAAATTTTGATCGCGCCGGCGATGAACGGAAAGATGTGGTCGCACGCGGCGACGCAGGAAAACGTGAAGACGTTGAAAAAGCGCGGCGTGGAATTCATCGGGCCGGACGCGGGGATGCTGTCGTGCGGTTACGAAGGCGTGGGCCGGTTGTGGCCGGTGGAAAAGATTGCGGAACGCGTGTTGAAGCTGTGAAGTCCAAAAAGCCGCTTAGTCTTGTGCTGTTATGGAATTTCATATTGACCTTGGCAAAAGCGGAGCGCGGCGTTCACGCCGCTTCAACGTCCCAAGCGGAACGGCGTTGAAAAATCCACACCCGCCTGCGCGCTGTGCATTGAAGCGGCGTGAACGCCGCGCTCCGTCACCGATTGGCTAAAGTTTGCCCATGAAATTCTTCGATTGGGAATACTTCAAAAAAATGGGCCGGCTGCTGGCGACGGACAGCCCGGAGCCGGCGCAGCAGGCGGAGCGCGTCGCGACCATGCAGCGGGACGTGGTGCTGCCCTCCAAGGCGGGCGTGCTGCTGGTCGTCCTCTATTACATTTTTTATTCCGGCTGGTTTGATGATACGCCGACGACGCGGTCGGTGGTGCAGGAGGTGTTGAAACATTATTTCCTGGTCTATCTCGGGTGCAATGTCATCGGCGCGATTCTTTTCTTCAACTGGCGGCGGCTGCCGCCGGGGCTGTTCCAATGGCTGGCGTTCACGATGGGTTTGCTGGACGGATTGTTCGTGGCGGGGCTGGCGATTTTCACGGGCGGGTTTGACAGCATCGTGTTCTGGGTGTTTCCGTGGCTGATTGTTTTGAACGCGTTGAGCATTCCGCTGGCGATGCCGCAGATGGTGCTCAACGGCATCTTGAGCCTGTTCTATCTGGCGGCGGTGCTGGCCAGCCCGCATCTCGGCTGGGAGGACACGGCCATCACGATCAACACCGGCCGCAGCCAGGCGGCCCTGCATGCGACGAACCCGCCGGCGGTGCGCGAGCCGGAAAACCTGCCGCGCCCCAACAAGGCGGTGCTGCCGGAAACCCCCGGCGCAAACAACCCGCCGGAGGAGGCGCCCGCCGAACAGATTCTGCTGCGCCTGTCGCTGCTCTGGCTGCTCACCGTCTGCTGCTACGGCGCGCAGGTGCTGCTGGAACGCCAGCGGCGCGCGGCGGCCGAGGCGGCGGAATTCGCCGCGCGCGAGGGGCAGCTACATTCCGCCGGGCGGCTGGCTGCCGAGTTCGCGCACCAGATCAAAAATCCGCTGGCGGTCATCAACAACGCCGCCTACTCGCTGCAACGTTCCTTGCGCGAGAATAAAAATTCCGCCGCGCAGCAGATCGAGATCATCCAGGAGGAGGTCGCGCGCGCCGACCGCGTCATCACGCTGATCATGGGCTACGCGCAGTTGAGCGAGGGCCGCGTGGA
>JAYVCM010000489.1:0-2823 GCA_043749955.1 Limisphaerales bacterium
CCGCCCGGACGCCGCATGGGCCACGCGGGCGCCATCGTGAGCGGCGGCAAAGGCACGGCGGAAGCGAAGATCGCGGCGTTCCAAGCGGCCGGCATCGGCGTCGCCGTGACGCCGAGCGAGATGGCGGACACGCTGTTGAAGATGATGTGAAACGTGACGAGTGATGCGTGATGCGTAAAAAAAAATCCGCTGCGCGTTCACGTCACGCATCACGCATCACGCATCACGCATCAGATGAGCATCGTTGATTTCATCCTGAACCTCGCCGGGCTGCTGCTGTGGCTCAACTGGCGCTCCATCCGTTTTGATCCGCTCACGAAGCGGACGCCCGCGACGCTGATGGGCACGCTGCGTCCCGCCGCGCCCAAAAAACTTCGCCCGTGGCATCTGCTGATTTTCATCGCGGGCCTGCTGGGGCTGCGCGCGGTGCTTTACTGGTGGATCGGCCCGGCGGCGAACTGGACGGGCATGATCAATTTCGGCGCGGTCGTGCTGCCGTTCCGCAGCGACTGGTTCGTGCGGATTTTGTGGTTTTCCTTTTTCAGCTTCGGCCTCGCGCTGGGCGTTTTTTATCTGTGCCTGCTGCCGCTGTCGCTGCTGCGCGGGCCGGACCCGATTCACCGGCTGGTGAAAGTTCCGCTGGGCCGGGTGGACGACTGGCCGCGCTGGGCGAAAATCCTGCTGCCGTTTTTGGCCGCGTCCAGCTTGTGGTGGCTGGCCAGCTGGCTGTTCGTCTGGTTGCAAGTCCTGCCGCCGCCGGTCGCGGCGGCGCAGCGTTTCGAGCAGGCCATCGTCATCGGGCTGGGCAGTTATCTCGTGTGGAAATTTCCGCTGGGTGGAATCCTGCTGCTGCACCTGCTCAACAGCTACATCTACTTCGGCAAACATCCGTTCTGGAAATATGTGAACGCGACGGCGCAGACCATTTTACAGCCGTTGAAAAAAATTCCGCTGCGGATCGGCAAGGTGGACTTCGCGCCGGTGCTGGCCATCGCCATTATTTTCTTCGCGGCGGAAGGGGCGGGCCGGGGGCTGGCGTGGCTCTACACGCGGCTGCCGTTGTAATCCACCGGGGAAAATTTAACCGCAAAGAACGCAGAGAGCGCAGAGATGATTTCCCCTTTGCGTTCTCTGCGTTCTCTGCGGTCAAATCATTTTCCCGCCGGTTTCGCCAGTGGCAGTCTGACGATGACGGTGGCGCCTGTCCCCTGAACGCTTTCAATGACCAGCGCGCCGCCGTGCAGTTCGACGAGTTTTTTCGCGATGGCCAGCCCCAGTCCCATGCCCTCCACGTCCTGCATCTTGCGCTCGAACTGCACATACGCGCCGATGCGGCGGATCTGCTCGGTGGAAAATCCGCGCCCGCCGTCGCGCACGGAAAATTCCATTTCACCGCCGGCGGATTTGAGGCTCACGCGCACGGGCGAGCCGGCGGCGGAAAATTTGAAGGCGTTCTGCACCAGCTCACTGACGATGCGTTTGAAATACTCCTCGGCAATGGCGGGCGTAACGTCCGTCGTTTCGATGACCAGGTCGCCGCTGCGGCCGGTGCGATCGGCGTGGCCGGCGGCGGTGGTGCGGACGATCTCGGCGGCGGAACCGGTGCGGGCGTCGCGCAGCGCGCTGACGGTCGCGGGATCGGCGGCGACGATCTGGAGCTGGGCATAGACGAGAAAGTTTTCAATGAGCCGCTCGAGGCGCTGGCCGGACTGCGAAATTTCCCGGCCCATTTCGGCGATGTCCGCCGGTGACAGCGGCATCTCCGAGGCCGTGGCGAGCAGTTCGGCGTTGGAGATGATGCCGTTGAGCGGCGTGCGCATCTCGTGCGGCAGCATCAGGGTGATCTGGTTGCGGAGATGGGAAAATTTCCGTTCGGCCTCCTCGCGGACGGTCTTCACCTTGCGGAGCCGCGCGTCCACGGCGGCGTAAAGCTCGTCAATCTTGAACGGCTTCGGGAGATAATCATCCGCGCCCAGCGCCATGCCGTGCCGCATCCCGGCGGCGTCGGCCAGGCCCGTCATCAGGATGAACGGAATGGTGGCGGTGGCCGGGTCCTCGCGCAGTTTGGAGAGCGTCACATAGCCCGCGCCGGCCTTGTCCATGTTGACGTCGCACAGGACCAGGTCGGGAAGTTTTTCGCGGGCCTGCGCGACCCCGGTTTCGCTGTCGGCGGCCTCGATCACCTCAAAGCCATGCTGCGTCAGCGCGAGCCGGATCATTTCGCGCAGCCATTCTTCATCATCTATGACCAAAATTTTGCTCATCTAAAAATAAAAACGTCAAAGGCACACGGTCTGTCCTTTGACGCTTGTAGCTGGTCGGAACGAAAATAGCAAACTGACAAATTCAAATTCACTTCCGTTCGTCCAGGGCGACGTAATGGTTCATGGTCTTGCCCGTGTAAATCTGGCGCGGCCGGTAGATGCGGCTCTTCGGCTCCTCCATGATCTCCTTGTAGTTCGCGATCCAGCCGGGCATCCGGCCGATGGCGAAAATCACCGTGAACATCTCCACCGGAATCCCGATGGCGCGCATGATGATGCCGCTGTAAAAATCCACGTTCGGATACAGCCGCCGCTCCACGAAATAGGAATCCTTCAGCGCCGCCTCCTCCAGCTTCTTCGCGATGTCCAGCAGCGGGTCGCTGATGTTCAGCTTCGCCAGCACGTCGTCGCACGCCTTCTTGATGATCGTGGCGCGCGGGTCGTGGTTTTTATAGACGCGATGCCCGAAGCCCATGAGCTTCCGGCCGCTGTTCTTGTCCTTGGCCGCCGTGATGAACTTCGAGCCGTCGTCGCCGGAGCGGTGGATGTCCTCGAGCAT
>JAYVCM010000490.1:0-3928 GCA_043749955.1 Limisphaerales bacterium
GTCATCATGGTCGTCGAGAAGCTGGAGGAACTGAAACACATCATCACCATTTCCAAGCAGCTCGGCGTGGAGCCGCTCATCGGCATCCGCGCACGGTTGTTGAGCAAAGGCGCGGGCAAGTGGGCGGAGAGCGGCGGCGAAAACGCCAAGTTCGGTTTGAGCACGGTGGAACTGCTGACGGCCACGGAAATGTTGAAGGCGGAAAATCTCGGCCACTGCCTGAAGCTGCTGCACTTTCACATCGGCTCGCAGGTGCCGGACATTCTCACGGTGAAAAAAGCGGTGCAGGAGGCCTCGCGCTTTTACGCCAAGCTGGTCAAGATGGGTTTCGCCATCGAATACATGGACGTGGGCGGCGGCCTGGGCGTGGATTACGACGGCTCGCGCAGCGCGTTCGATTCCTCGACGAACTACTCGTTGCAGGAATACACCAACGACATCGTTTATTACATCGCCGACGTTTGCAACGCGGAGAAGGTGCCGCATCCCACCATCGTCAGCGAAAGCGGCCGCGCCATCGTCGCGCATCACAGCGTGCTGATCGTGGAAGTGTTCGGCGCGATTGAGAAAATCCGTCCCGGCGCGGCCTTCACGTTCGGCGATAACGAGCATGCGCTCGTCAAGGAGCTGCTCGACATCAAGAAGAACCTCGCGAAGCTCAACAAGCTCGAGGCGTTTCACGACGCGCTGGAACGGCGCGAGGACGCGCAGCAGATGTTCACCTTCGGCGTGCTCGACCTGCCGGAAAAGGCGAAAATTGAAAATCTTTACTGGGAGATCGGGCGCGACGTGGTCGCCAGCTTCAAGGGCCAGGCCTACATCCCCGAGGAGATCCGCAAACTCGAGGATTCGCTCGGCGACCAATACCTCTGCAATTTTTCCGTGTTCCAGTCGCTGCTGGACCACTGGGCGCTGGGCCAGTTGTTTCCCATCATGCCCATCGCGCGCCTGAACGAGGAGCCTACGCGCGAAGGCACGCTGGTGGACATCACCTGCGATTCTGACGGCGCGATCAACAAGTTCATTGACCTGCGCGATGTGCGCGACACGCTGCCGCTGCACCCGCTCAATCCCGCGCCTGCGGGAGCGACCGGAACGCAGGAGCCTTACTACCTCGGATTTTTTCTGATGGGCGCGTATCAGGACATCATGGGCGACCTGCACAATCTCTTTGGCCGCGTGAATGAGGTCCACGTCTTCCTCGAACCCGACGAGCCGACCGGCTACTACATCGAGGAAATCATCGAGGGCGACACCATCATCCATTCGCTCACCGCCGTGCAATACGACGAGAACGAATTGAAACGCCAGATGAAGGCGCAGATGGACGAGGCCATCAAATCCGACCGCATGAAACCGTCCGAAGCCATGCGCCTGCTAGACGATTACGAACGCGGGTTGAAGGCTTATACTTATTTGAGTTTTTGAAAAGGTAGGTTAAGCCAAATTAACTGCGCGATAATCCATGAATAATAAATTGAAGGATTTAGTCGCAGAGTTTCGGGACAGCTATGACGCTCCAGCCAAAGATGCCATCTGGCAGCAACACAGCGCTACGTTCCGGCGTTTTTGGTCTGATCAGGTGCTGGCCATGGGAACGGGTGCCATTCCAGATGAAGCATGTGACGTAGTTATTCGAATTCTCGACCGAACTGGCAAGGGCAATACCAAGGAGAGCGAAGTTGTTGCCAAGACCATGGTGTCACAAGGTGTGTGGCGAAAGTTATTCAACCAACTCCATGCCGATCAAGAGCTGGCGGCGTTGGTTGACTCTTGCCTAAAGGAAATAAATTTGGAGCGTAAAGCTGCCTTGCTCGATGAACTTTACGCGGCCAACGAAGGAAAGAAAAACAGGCTTACGGGCGAAAGCGCGAGTGCCATCAACGCGCTATTGGCCGCCTATGATCCAGTCAATAATCTTTCTGCCGTTTCGCTGAATCATCGAAAAACCCAGATGGCATTTCTAAATTTACCTTTCGATTGGGACGGGTCATCTTTTGGTCAACGGATTGTTCAAAGCAACGTGCTTCTCCGCGAAGGCACCCGCGCTCTGGGACTCGATGGAACTGCCCGAACACTGTCGCGTTTCTTATATTTTACAGACGTCATGGAACAGTGGAACAGATTCCTCAACCTCGACGTGGACATTCACACATATGCAGCGACCGAGGGAAACAAGCGGTTGGTGTTGCACCTCCAGCGCGAACGCAACCCTACGGTAGTCCGCAAAAAGAAGAAACAGGCATCATCGCTTGACTGCGAGATTTGCGGGTTTTCTTTCGGTCGGGTTTACGGCAGTGCCGCCAGCGACTACTGCGAAGTTCACCATTTACTGCCATTGTCCAAAGTTGAGCACACGACCCAAACGCGAATGGAAGACCTTGCCATTCTTTGCTCCAACTGCCATCGAGTCTCTCATCGGCGCAACCCACCTTACACTCTGGATGAAGTAAAAAATATGATCGCCATTCATCATTTGCCGCGCTGACACCGCGCTTGCGGGAAAATCCCGACCGCGCTAGATTCACGCCATGAGCAAAGCTCAAATCCTTGAAGAACTGCCCAAGCTGACCGTCAGCGACCGCTCCCAGCTCTTCGCCCGGCTCGCCGAACTCCACGAGGCCGACTTGCTCGACGGCGGCTCGCCAACTCCCGCCGAACGGCAGGCGCTCGATGAGGCGCTCGCAGAATTCGAGCGCGACCCCAGCCCGGGCGAGCCTTGGCGCAAAGTCTTCGGTGAAATCCGCGCCTCCCGCAGGTGAACTGGACTGTCACCATCCGGCCCAAGGCCAAGGCCGATCTCCGCCGTGCGCACGACTGGTATGAAGAACGATGCGCCGGGCTGGGCGATGAATTTCTCGCCGACCACGCCGAAGCCCTCCTGCGTCTGGAGGCCGATCCCGAACGCTTCCCGCTTTACTACCGTGGATTTCGTCGTGTCCTTACCCACCGCTTTCCCTACAAAATATTTTTCCGTATCGTCGGACGGGACATCATCGTCTGTCGGATCCTGCACGGCGCGCAAGACCACCCGCGCGAACTCCGTCGGTGAAAATGTTTTGATGGGAAGATTGCGCGCACATCAAATTTGTTTTTCCATTCGCCGTTGTTCCTTCATCATTTCCCCGTTTCGGGGCGGGAACCAAAGGAGACAAGCGCGAGTTCAAAAGGAGACAAGTGTCATCCCAATCCTCGGAAATTACGCGCTGTAACCGGTCTCATTTGAACTCGCGCAGAAATCTCCTTTTGAACTCCCGCCGACAAACCCGGCGAATTTTCTTGCCAGGGCCGGAAGCAAAATCATTCAATCGCAGCCGGACGATTTTATGAACTACACAAAATTGCAATGGTGGGAGCGTTTTCAAAAATACTACACCGAATTTCCTGCGCTTGGGCTGGCCGTGGACTTGAGCCGCATGAATGTGGACGACGCATTCTTTGCCACGATGGAACCGAAGATGCAAAAAGCCTTTGCCGACATGGCGGCGCTGGAAAAAGGCGCGCTCGCCAACCCCGATGAAAAACGGATGGTCGGCCATTATTGGCTGCGAAATTCCGCGCTCGCCCCGACGGCGGAAATTCGTCTGGAAATCGAGGACGCCGTTGCCGGCATCCAGACATTTGCGGCGAAAATTCATGCCGGGGAGATTCGCGGTGCCGGCGGCAGCTTCAAAAACTATCTGCTCGTCGGCATCGGCGGCTCGGCACTGGGGCCGCAATTTGTCGCCAACGCGCTGGGCGACCCGCGCACGGACAAGCTCAAGCCATTCTTTTTCGACAACACCGATCCCGACGGGATGGACCGGGTGCTGGCAACCATCGGCTCGGAACTGAATCGCACGTTGTGCATTGTCATCTCCAAATCCGGCGGCACCAAGGAAACACGAAACGGAATGTTGATTGCCAAAGCCGCCTACGAAAATGCTGG
>JAYVCM010000491.1:0-5966 GCA_043749955.1 Limisphaerales bacterium
CGTGCGCGGGCGTGTTCATCGCCATCGGCCATGTGCCGAACACGGACATCTTCAAGAGCCAGATCACCACGGATGAAAATGGTTTCATCGTTCCGCAAAACGGCACGATGACGAACACCAACATTCCCGGCGTGTTTGTGGCGGGCGACTGCGCGGACCATGTTTACCGGCAGGCCGTCACGGCGGCGGGCGCGGGCTGTGCGGCGGCGATAGACGCGGAACGTTTTCTCGCGGCGGAAAATCAGTAAGCACCGTAGCGTCGGCCATCCTGGCTGACGTAGAGCCGGGCTTCCAGCCCGGCGGAAAAAAACAGTGCAGCGAAGAATGGCTTGGTGAAACTTGAGCGATGCCGAAATGCAGACGATTTTTCCGGGCGGCAGGATGCCGCCCTCTACGGCAGGCCGGGAGGCCCGCCGCTACTTTTAGAACAGGCGACAATTTGCACCGATGAAAAAATACCTGCATGTCATCAACATCGGGTTTCAGAACAACCTGCAATATCGCGTCAATTATCTGACGCGGACGCTGTTCAGCTTCATCCCGCTGTTCGCCATGTTGTCGCTGTGGCGCACCATCTACGAGCACAACCCCGGAGCCGGCGATCACAACGGCTTCACCCAGGCGCAGATGATTTTTTACTACATGCTCGTCGCCGTGGTGGACGTGTTCACGGCGGTGAACGAAGACGACTGGCAGATCGCCGCCGACATCCGCGAGGGCAACATCAGCCAGTTCCTGCTCAAGCCGGTGGATTATCTGTGGTATCGGCTGTGCCTGTTTTTTTCCGGGCGCATCGCGTTCATCTCCATGGCGAGCATCCCGCTGTCGGTTTTCATTTTCTGCTACCGCGATTATTTCGTCGCGCCCGCCAGTGAAACCGCGCTGCTGGTTTTTCCCGTGTCGCTCGTGCTGACGGCGCTGCTGCAATTTTTCATCTCCTACGCGATGGCGATGCTGGCGTTCTGGCTGCTGGAAATTTCCACGTTCATCTTCATCCTGTTCGCGTTTGAATACCTCGCCAGCGGCCATCTGTTTCCGCTCGACGTGCTGCCGCCGCTGGTGAAGCAGATTCTTTTTCTCACGCCGTTTCCGTATCAGCTTTATTTTCCCATCAGCATCTACATGGGCAAGGTGGCGGGCGCGGACTTGTGGCAGGGCCTGCTGGTGCAATTGCTCTGGGTGCTGCTGGCCTACAAGTTTGCGCGGTTCATGTGGGCGCGCGGGGTGAAGAAGTATTCCGCGTTCGGCGGGTGAAAACGGCCAGTGCGGTGCCGCCAATGGGCATCCGCCAGACGGCTCGTTCAAATGAAATTCAGCCAACATATCAAACCCAGCGTCGTTCGGATTCCTGTGGCTCGTGGCAGCCAACGTAAGAAGGCTCTGACTATTTCGGATTTCGGATTTGGAAGTGAACCTCCTCACGTCGGCTGCTACGAAGCATTGGGATTTCCCAGGAGCGCGGAATTTTTTCCGCTTCGCCGCGCGATTATTCGGGGCGTTGCGAATGGCTCCAAACTCCGCCGCGAATGACCGGCTTAAAATGCAAAATGCCGGGGTTGGAATGGGGAACGTCCGCCCTCACCCCGGCCCTCTCCCCCAGGAGAGGGAGTCACGTTTGCACGATTCAATTTTTGCGAAAGCGCATCGGGCGGGCACTGGCTCTCGACCTTTCGAGCGACGGAAAACGATTCCCCCCTCGCCCCCGGGGAAAGAATTGCCCGAGCTGGAATTTCGCGCGTTGAACCCCGGAACCGGAGCGCGGCTGTGTGCGGGCGTGGGGGCACCAGCCGCAGCAACGTCGCCGAGCCACACATGCTGCGGCTGGTCGAGGACGACACAATCGCGCTCCGAAACGGCCGGTTCATGGGGAGGGAGAACCGTTCGCCGTCTCCCGGAAGGGCGTGAGCCAGTGCCCGCCGGACGCGCTTTCGCAAATCTGGAGCTGGGAGCTTTGATCCCACCTTGATGACCCGTCTCACAGACAACTCCAATCCCATGATCCGGCTGGAAACAGCGAGGAGCATAAAAAAAAATCTTTAACCTCCCGTGTATTCTGCCGATGAACAAGACGTCATGCCGGGTGGCCTGGCGTAAAATGAACGCGCGATTTAATTTCATGGCGGTTGAACCGGCCGGGCGGATTGAATCTCAAGGATCAGGCATCGTTGATTTTGCCGGCCCGGCGGAAGCGGCCAAGTCGCCCGCCCGACGCCAGGCTTCAGCCGACGACGCGACGGCCCGATTCATCCAGTCCATCCTCTTCCGGCCCGAACGCTGGGGCATCAACGAGTGACGCGCACCGTGAAGCCATTGACTTCCGTAAGCTGATTTGGTCTCTTTCACTCATGGAGCGTTTTTTTCATTTGCTGGGAAGATTGTTTTTTCCCCGGCACCAAGATTGGGAGCAGGGCCGGAATGCCAAGCTGCTCCTGGTGGTGCTCGTGTTTAGTCTCCTCATCGCGCTCGGCGCGGCCATGGTCATCCGCATCTACTACAACCACGAACACTGAAGCCGCCGCGTGAATCCTTGATCCTAAAAGCCGCAGTCGAATGGCCACGAAAAAGCACAAGGGGCACAAAACTGAGGGACAAAGCGAAAGCGACATTTCGCGGAAAACTCACCCGCCGGGTGAATGGTTTCACCGCCAAGCAAAGTGGGCTGGACTCAATCTCTTTGCGCCTGCCTCTTCGTGGCTGAATCAACGGCTGTTTCCAGGTTGATGGCTTTCCCCGTCAGCGCCGTCAGCGCTGCGGTTGCCACTGTCCGAGCCGCCGGATGAACCGCTCAAGCATCTCAATGCAAAAACAGGAGCCGGACAAATGTCCGGCTCCTGCTGGTGATAAGGCTTAACCGCGCTCACCCAAACGGCCATAAATGCGACGCAGCCAACTGGTAGGCGCTGCCCAAACCGCGTCGCCAGCAAAACCTCTATGCCAACCCTAAATCGGACAGCGAAATCATTCCCGACACTCTATTGACGGCGGAATCCGGGAAACCTTTAGCAGTTTTTTTCGGGATTATGACTTTGACAAAGCAAGTGGGAGGCATGGGCGCTGTTCGCCGGGAGCGCTGACGTCTCGCCGGCGTGTGGCTTGGAAAACTGGCCGGCGGGACGCCAGCGCTCCCAGACGGGTGGTTCCCGGCTTGCGAAACGGGACAGGCTGTTTACTGTGGCGCGGATGAATTTAAAACGGTATCTGACCATCTACGCCGCGCTCTGGAAAAATTCCGTGGCGCGCGAGATGTCGTTCAAGGGCAACTTCCTTTTGTGGATCGTCGTCGAGCTGCTGTGGTTCGGGCTGCAATTGAGTTTTGTCACGGTGGTTTTTTCACAGACGGCATCCGTCGGCTCGTGGACGAAGTGGCAGATGGTGATGCTCGTCGGCGCGAGCAATTTCATCCAGCAGCTCTACCAGGCTTTTTTTCTGACGAACTGCACGAACCTCTCGGAACTCATCCGCACGGGCAAGATGGATTTCCTGCTCGCGCTGCCGGTTAACACACGCTTCCTCGTCTCGCTGCGCGTGGTGGATCTGGGCGCGTTCGTGAATGCGCTGTTCGGTTTGTGCGTGCTGATCTTCGCGGCGAACAAGGCGGGCGTGCATCCCACGGTTGGCCAGTTGTGCGGGTTCAGCGCGCTGTGCGTCGTCGGCATCCTGATCCATTACTCGCTGATGTTCATGCTGGCCTCGATCAGTTTCTGGACGGTGCGGGCGCAGGGGATTGTCTGGGGCTATTACAACCTGTTCAACATCGCGCGGATGCCGGACGAGGCGTTTCGCGGGGCGTTCAAGGCGGTGTTCACGTTCGCGCTGCCGGTGCTGCTGGTGAGCAACGTGCCCACGCGCGTGCTGGCGGATAAAATCAACACGCCGTGGTCGTGGCTGCTGCTGCTCGGCGTGGGGCTGATGTGGGCGGTGATCTCCGAATGGTTCTGGCGGCGGTCGCTGCGGCGCTACACGAGCGCGAGTTCGTGAACGGAGCGCGGCTGTCCCAGCCGCAGCGGACGCAAATGCAAGAGAACGCCACGAGTTAATCTTTGGCGTCGGTTAGCGATCAGACGTGCTGCGGCTGGGACAGCCGCGCTCCGCCGGAAATAGAAAAAGCAAAACGCCGTTCTCCAAGAAGGTGAACGGCGTTTGTCATATCACGATTTATTTTTTCCCGAGCGCCTTGGCCACGGCGGTTTCCAGCTCGTCGCCGCGCAGGTCTTTGCCGATGATTTTTCCATCCGGGCCGACGAGGACGGCAAAGGGAATGGACTGCACGCCGTATTTCACCGCGAGCTTGTTGCTCCAGCCCTCGCCGTCAAAATACTGCGGCCAGGTCATGCCGTCGGTCTTTTTCAAAAACGCGTCCAGCTTGTCGCGGTCAGAATCCAGGCTCACGCCGATGATTTCAAAACCTGCGCCGTGATGTTTTTGGTAAGTGGCGATGACGTTCGGCAGTTCGGCGCGACACGGGCCGCACCACGTCGCCCAGAAATCAACCAAAACAACTTTGCCCTTGAGCGCGCCGACCGAGATCGGTTTGCCGGTTAAATCGGACTGGGCAAAGTCAGGAAAAGTTGCGCCGGTGGCAAACATCGTGTCCTGTTTTTTCTGGGCTTCGGCCTGTCTGGTTCTGGCTTCGGCCTGCGTGGCGATGTTTTCCAGGGTGCGGTCGGCTCCCTTGCCGTATTTGGTCTCGGGATAATCCGCTTTGACCTGTCTGATGATTTCCGCGCCCCTGTTCGTGTTATCCAGCACCTCGAGGTAAAGCATCGCCTTCATGAAAGCAATCTGCGCCGCTTCGTCGGTCTTGGCGCCGTTTTCCTTGGCGATCAGCCTGTCGAAGTCCTTGAGCTCGCCGGCAAAGTCGGCCTCGGTTTTCTTTTCGGCCTTGATCTTGAGCTGCACTTTCTGGATCAGGGCGCGCAGTTCGGTTTGAATCGTGTTGGTGACGGCCTGGGCGTGGCTGGCGGCGGGCAGCAGCAGCACGGCGGCGGCGGCCAGGGCGGGGAGGATTTTGATTTTCATGTTTGGTCTTGGATGGGACGACGATTTCACGTTTCCGCGCCGCGTGCAACTTTTTTCCCGGCCGGCCGCGCCGGGAAATTGTCTTCAAAAACTCTTGACGCGGGCGGCCAATTCCGTAGCTTTCTTAATTAAATGATTTTCCACCCCGCCAGAATGGGCCGGCTGAACAAGCGCGCCCTGGTGCGGCAGCTGCAGAAGGCCGGCGTCGCCTCGCGCGCCGGGCTGGCGCGGTCACTGGGAATGAGCCAGCCAACGGCGGGGAAAATCGTGGACGAGCTGCTCGCGGAAAAAATCCTGGAGGAGATCGAGGTCGCGGCCGCCAACGGGGGCGGGGCCGTGCGGCTGGGCCGTCCGGGGCGGCAGTTGCAATTGAACCGCTCGCAGCCGGGTTTTCTTGGCATCCATCTCGGCATCCAGGAGACGCAACTGGCGGAACTGCCGCTGGGGGCGGCGGATGAAAGCCGCTGGCAACATGCGTTTTCCGTTTCGGCGGCCAGATCAAATCCGGCGGCGCACTGGGAGCGCGGGCTGCGCGCGGCGGCGAAAAAACTGGCGTCCGTGAAATTTCTCGGCGTGCTGTTGAGCGTGCCCGGCGTGGTGGATGAAACCAGCCGACGCGTGTTGTTTTCCCCGAACATCCACTGGAGCGAGCACGCCAATTTGCCGGCGATCCTCCGCCGCGTGTGGAACGCGCCGGTGCTGGTGGTGCAGGAGGAGCGGGTCGTGGCGCTGGGGCACCATTTCAATAATCCCGGCGATGATGATTTTCTGCTGGTGGATTTTGGCGAGGGCGTCGGCGGTGCCATCATTGTCGGTGGCAAGCCCTTCGCCGGTCCGCTGCCGATCAGCGGCGAACTCGGCCACACGCCCGCGCCCGGCAACCGCCGCCGCTGCGGCTGCGGCGCGACCGGCTGCGTGGAAACGCTCGTCTCCACGCGCGGCCTGCT
>JAYVCM010000492.1:0-4345 GCA_043749955.1 Limisphaerales bacterium
ATCACCGCGCTCATCGGCGGCGCGGCGCACGGCTTGAGCGCCAACCCGAACCTCTCGATCCCGTTCGGCCCGCTGGTTTTCAATCCCGACCTGGGCGCAAAAATTTTCAACTCCGTCCCGTGGATGGTTCCCCTGCTCTGGATCGTCGCCCTCTTCAGCGCGCGCGGCGTGGCGCGCCTGATCCTGCGTCCGTGGCGGAAGATAAAAAATTACGGCTGGTGGCTCATCGGCGTCACGGCGGTGCTGGCGGTGGCGTTTGATCTGGCGCTCGAACCGTTCGCCACCCAGGTGCAACATCTCTGGCGCTGGCAGCCGACCAAAATTGCCGCCACCTGGTCCGGCGCGTCGCCGTTGAATTTTCTCGGCTGGATTTTTATTGCGCTGCTCATCCTCGCCTTCGCCACGCCGTCGCTCATCAAAAAACAGCCGGGCAGTCCGGGCGCGCCGGATTTTCATCCGCTCTTGGTCTGGCTGGGCGCGCTGCTGCTGTTCGCCCTCGGCGCGGCGGGCGCAGGACTTTGGTGGCCGGTGGCAGTGGACGCGGCCATTGCCGCCGTCACTGTGGTTTTGGCGGTTCGCGGTGCAAGATGGTAGTGCCGCTCTCGGAATTTTTCAGCCGCGTGATCTTCAACTTCGCCACGCGCGGGCCGTCCATTTCCTCGACGCGCAATTCAAAATCACCCGCCGCAAACGCATCGCCCGCCTTCGGAAATCCGCCGAGCTGCTGCGTCACCCAGCCGCTCGCCGTCGTCACGTTTTCATCGTGCTGCACGTTGCCGGTGATTTTTTCCAGGTCGTGCAGCGGCAGCGTGCCGGAAACTTCCCAGACATTTTCGCTGCGGCGGATGAACTGCGTCGCCTCGGCATCGAACTCGTCCTGGATCTGCCCGACCAGCGCCTCCAGCACGTTTTCCAAAGTCACGATGCCCAGCGTGCCGCCGAATTCATCCACCACGAACGCGAAGTGCGATTTCTTTTCGAGAAACCGTTGCAGCAATTTTTCCAGCCGCGCAGATTCCGGCACGCAGATCAAACTGCGCGCCACGGGCAACAGGTCCGACGCCATCTGCGCTTTTTCCCGCTGCGCATAAACGTCTTTGATGTGGACGACGACGCGCGCCTTGTCGGGATCGCCATCGTCGCAGATCGGAAACCGCGAGTAGCGCGTGCGCTCGGCGATCTCCATGCACTCGGCCAGCGTCGCGTCGGAGCTGAACAGGCTGATTTCATTGCGCGGACGCATGACCTCGCGCGCGGTGCGATGCCGCAGATCCAGCGCGTTCAAGACCAGGTTGCGCCGGTCCGGCGAACTTTGCGCCGCCGCGATGACCACGCGCAGCTCCTCCTCGGAATGGGCGCCATGCAGTTCATCCGCGCCGATGCCCAGCCATTTCATGATCGTCTGCGACGAACGGTTCAGCAGCCAGATGAACGGATACGAGAGCCGGTAAAACCACGTCAGCGGGCTGGCCGTCCACAACGCCGTCGGCAGCGTGCGGCGGATGGCCACGGCTTTCGGCACCAGCTCGCCCGCGACGATGAGCAGATAGCAGTTGGTGAAAAAGCCGACGCCCAGCGCGACGTGATGCCGCAGCGATTCCGAGGTGACGCCGATCAAATCAAACAGCGGTTCCAGCAGATCGTGGAAGACCGGCTCGACCGCCATGCCCAGGCCGAGGCTCGCCAGCGTGATGCCGAACTGCGTCGCGCCGATGTAGGCGTCAATGTGCGCGAGGATGTGCCGCGCGGTCTTGGCGCGGCGGTTGCCCTTCGCCGCGAGCGAGGCCAGTTGCGAATCGCGGATGCGAACCATCGCCAGCTCCGCCGCGACGAAAAACCCGTTCAACAGCACCAGCGTCAGCACGGCGAGGATTTTCAGCGCGATCAAAATGACGGCTTCCCAGTTCATGCGTGAATGACCCGGCCGAGGGATTGAGGGATGAATGGATGAATGGATGAATGGATGAATGGATGAATGGATTGGTGGATGGATGGATGGAATGGCAGGCCACGCGAACGGCCAGCCCAACCATCCAACAATCCAGCAATCCAATAATCCAACCATCCAACCATCCAATTATCCAGTTCGTTCATAGTTTCATTTCTCCAAACATCACCTTCAGGATGTCCTTCAGTTTCACGACGCCGATCTCCTTGAGTGCGGGCGAGAGCACGATCGCCGTGCGCTGGCCGGCGCGCTGCATCAGCCGCAACGCCACTTCCAGCCGCACGTCCTCGTTCACAAACACCGCCGGGTTCATATACGCCGAGGCCGGTTTTTCCAGGTCCAGGTGCTCGCGATACACCAGCGGCCGGATGTCAAGCAAACCCGCGACGCGGCGCCGGCCTTCACGGACTTCCCACACCGGCAGGCGCGAGATGGAATTTTTCTGCGCCAGTTCCAGCGCCGCGCGCAACGGCGTCTCCGCCTCGACCGTCGGGATTTCCGCCAGCGGCCTGGCCACCTGCCCCACCGTGAAATGCTGCAGGTCCAGGATGCGGTTGATCATCGCGTGCTCGTCGTCCGTCAACGCCTGGCCGGACTCGCGCATCATCGCCCGGATCTCCTCGCGGTTGCCGAACAGCCGCCCCGTGAAGGTCCGCCCGCCCGTCCATTTCAAAATCGTCCGCGACACGTCCGCGACCAGCAGCACCACCGGGCTTAACAGAAAATTGATGACGCGGAACGGCCAGGCCGCCGACAGGCACAGCGAATTCGGATGCGCGCGAAAAAGCATCTTCGGCAGCAGGTCAAAGAACGCATAAAATAAAAACACCAGCACCGCGAACAGCGACAGGATCAGCGCCGTCTGCCCCAGGAAAAATTCCCGCAGCTTCACCAGCGTCCAGCCGAGGATGAAAAAATTCGCCAGCGTGTTGCCCACGAGGATCGTCCACAAAAACTTCTCCGGCTTCTCCAGAAAACCATTCAGCATTTTGGCCGACTTCTTGCCCGCGCGCGCCAGCCGCCGCACCCGCAGCCGGTTCAGCGCGAACACCCCCGCCTCCATGCCCGACAGCAGGAACGACGCGCCCAGGCAGAGCGCCAGCGCGACGAGGTTGAGGGTGTTCGTGTCCATGAATTTTTAGAAAAGGCGGAACATCCAACATCCAACATCCAACATCGAACAACCAAAGCCGGCGGAGTGCGTTGGCTCCTTGGATGTTGGATGTTGGATGTTGGTTGTTGGATGTTTCTTCATTTGTGCTTTAGCGTTTCCACCATCACCTCATTCACCCGCCGTCCATCCGTGACGTGCGCCGTCAGTTTCAATCCTGAAAAATTAGCCGACTCCTTCGCGTCCGGCACCACGCCGAGCAGATGCGTCAGCAGCCCGCCCATCGTCTCCACCTCCGCCACCGCCGGCAGCGCGGGAAATTCCCGGCGGAAATCCTCCAGCCGCATCGTGCCGTTCACCCGCCAGCGGTCCGCCGCCAGTTTTTCCATCACGAAACCATCCGGCTGCGTCTCGGCGCGCACCTTCCCGACCAGCAGGCCGAGGATGTCCTCCATCGTCACCACCCCCGCCGTGCCCCCGAATTCATCCAGCACGACCGCCAGCCCGCGCTGCTGCTTTTGCAACGCCCGAAAAAGCAAAAGCAAATTCATCGTCTCCGGCACGAACGATGGAAACTCAATCGCCTCCTCCAGGTCAATCTTGGGATCCAGCAGCAGCGCCCGCGTGTTCAGGATCCCCACGATGGTGTCCGGCGTCTCGTCATAGATCGGCAGGCGGCGATGCTGGAATTTTTTCGCGGCGGCGATCATCTCCTCCACCGTCGCCTCGTCGCTCACGCACGCCATGCCCGCGCGCGGACGCATCACGTCCCGCGCCACCCGCTGATCCAGGCTGATGATCTGCAAAATGATCTCCTTTTCCGACTCCGCCAGCGCGCCCTGATGAAACGCCATGTCCAGCAGCTCGTGATACTCCGCGTCCGTGAGCTTGGCCGACGACGCGGACTGCTGCGCCGCTTTTTTGAGGATGGCCGCGTTCATCCATTGCGCCACGCGATAGAGCGGCTTGGAAATTTTCTGGAAGACGAACAGCAGCCACACCACGCGCAGCGCCCAGCGTTCTGGCCGCCGCACCGCCAGCGTCTTCGGAAACACCTCGCACACCAGCAGCACCAGCACCGCCAGCCCGATGACGATCAACGCCAGCGCCCAATGCGTGTCGAACGACAGCCGGAGCGCGACCGCCAGCATCGCCGCGTTGGCGAACGTGTTGCCCAGCACCAGCGTCGCCAGCAGGTCATGCGGCCGCGCCAAAAGTTGCGCCACGATCTTGCCCCGGTGCGGATGCGCCGCCGCCAGTTGCGCCACCTGCCACTGGCTCAACGA
>JAYVCM010000493.1:0-18934 GCA_043749955.1 Limisphaerales bacterium
CTGAACCGCCCCGCGCAGGCCGAGGCCTTTCTGCGCGAGGGCCTCCGCAGCAACCCCGACAGCTGCGAAATCCTTTTTGAACTCGGCCGCCTCTACCGCGAAAGTTCGCACGACCTGGACCGCGCCCGGAACGTCTGGGAGCTGGGCGTGAAAAAATTCCTCGCCCGCAGCAACGATGAAATGAAGGACACCAAGCTCGTCTTCGAGGAAATCGTCGTGAATCTCGCGCGCCTGGAAGACGAGGCGGGAAATTTCGCGCAGGCCATCAACTGGCTGCACGCCGCGCAAAAAGTTTCGCCCGACCCCGGCGCGCTGCAAAAGCAGATTGACGACCTCCAGAAAAAAATCCCGGCGTCCAAGCCGTGACGGTTCATTGCGTGGTGATTTTTGGGTGCTGGATTCGCAAGGCAGCCACTCGAATTATGTCGCGCCGTTGTTGAAGCAAAACATACAAAACCATGTAATAGCAATGAATGGCAACGCTGCCAACCGCGACGGTGCGCACGAAATTCCGGTCCCCTCTCCCCTCGGAGGGGAGAGGGTTAGGGTGAGGGGTGTTCGGCGCACCCGCACCACCGCCGCCCGCGATTTCGCCCGCGAACTGCGCAAAAAATCCACCGAGGCCGAGAAACGCCTCTGGCGTTTGCTGCGCGACCGGCGCTTTGCCGATTTCAAATTTCGCCGCCAGTATCCCTGCGGCATTTACTTTCTCGATTTCTTTTGTGTGGAAGCAAAGCTGGAGGTTGAACTGGATGGCGGCGGTCACGGCTTTCCCGATCAACGCGCCCGGGACGAAGTGCGCAATCAATTTCTTGCGTCGAGAGGAATCAAGGTGCTGCGTTTTTGGAATCATCAAATGAGTGGTGAACTGGAGGCGATCCGGTTTGAGATTTGGCATGAGTTAATGACGCGCATGGGACGGACGGATGCGGTGGCAGGATTTCTGGCCAAGCCGCACCCCTCACCCTAACCCTCTCCCCTCGGAGGGGAGAGGGAACCGGATAGAGTGACGCCGTGCGCCAAATTTCGATTGCCTCCCCCATCAGGAGTGCGAAACCGAATCGTAGCAGGGAAGGTCAGAGTGAGGTTGGTTTAAAGCTTACCTCCTGTTGATTCACCCGCAGTTTTCGGCTTTAATGACCGCGATGAAACCGCGCTCGTCCAAAATCAAACGTCACACGCTCGAAACCCAGATCTCCGTCCGCCTCAACCTGGATGGCAAGGGCCGGGCGCAGGTCAAGACCGGCATCGCCTTCTTCGACCACATGCTCACGCTGTTTGCGAAGCACGCCACGGTGGATTTGGAACTGCGCTGCGACGGCGATCTGGCCGTGGACGCGCATCACACCGTGGAGGATTGCGGCATCGCGCTCGGCCAGGCCTTCGCCACCGCGCTCGGCGACAAGCGCGGCATCCGCCGCTATGGCCACGGCTTTCATCCGAAAAATCCTTTTACTGGCGAGGCCTATGTGCCGATGGACGAATGTCTCGCCCGCTGCGTCGTGGATTTCAGCGGCCGCCCGCATCTCGTCTGGCGCGGACTGGATAAATTCGCGTTGAAGAAAATTTCCGGGGCCGAAAAAAATCAGGACGCCTCGAGCGCATTCCGTTTCGGCCTCGCGCGGGAATTTTTCCAGGGTTTCACGACCGAGGCGCGCTGCAACCTGCATCTGGAACTGCTTTACGGCGACGAGCCGCACCACATCGTCGAGGCGCTGTTCAAGGCGTTCGCGCGCGCCGTGGACGCCGCGCGCCAGCACGATCCGCGCATCGCCGGCCGGCTGCCCAGCACCAAGGGCCGGCTCTGAACCGGAACGAGGCAGAAGACTTTTAACGCAAAGTCGCGAAGGTGCAAAGACGCGAAGCAATTGAATCCGTTTCCATTCCGGTATCGGCGGCACGGGTGGGTGGGTGTCAGCCACTCACTGACTGATGGAGATTTCTTTGTCCCAGCTTTGCGCCTTGGCTTCTTTGCGCCCTTGCGTTGAATTCCCACCGCAGGGATTCGGCTGAAGCCGCCCGTTGCTGGTTGGCCACCGCTGGGAGCGCCGGCTTCCAGCCGGCGAGATCGCGCCGCCCACCCCGCCGGCTGGAAGCCGGCTCTCCCAGCGGTCGCGTTTTCCTGCTTTCCAGTTTTCCTCATTCGCTGTTAGCCTTTGCCCATGCGAATTTTGTCAGGCATCCAGCCCAGCGGCGCGCTGCACCTCGGAAATTATTTCGGGATGATGCGCCCCGCCATCGAGCTTCAGGAAAAAGGCGAGGCGTTTTATTTCATCGCGGACTATCACTCGATGACCTCGCTGTTCAACGCGGATGAACGGCGGAAAAATTCTTTGGACGTCGCGCTGGATTTTCTCGCGTGCGGCCTCGACCCGCAGAAAGCCGTCTTCTTCCGCCAGTCCGACGTGCCGGAAGTCTGTGAACTCGCGTGGCTGCTTTCGACCGTGACGCCGATGGGCATGCTCGAACGGGCCACGAGCTATAAGGACAAAATCGCCAAAGGCATCGCGCCCATGCACGGCCTGTTTGCCTATCCGGTGTTGATGGCGGCGGACATTTTGATTTACGACTCGAACCTCGTGCCGGTGGGGCACGACCAGAAGCAGCACCTCGAGATGACGCGCGACATCGCCGTGAAATTCAACGAGACCTACGGCGAGACCTTCGTGATTCCCGAGCCGCAGATCAAAGCCGAGACCGCGAAAGTTCCCGGCCTCGACGGCGAAAAGATGAGCAAGAGCTACGGCAACACGCTGGAAATTTTCGGCGAGGAAAAGCCGCTGCGGAAAAAAGTCATGGGCATCCGGATGGATTCGCGCACGCCGGAGGAGCCGAAGCCCGACGCGGAAAAAAATCTGGCCATCGAACTGCTCAAGCTCGTCGCGTCCGCCGAAGTTGCGGCAGATTTTGAAAACCGTCTGCGCGCCGGTGGTCTTGGCTACGGCGATCTGAAAAAAGGATTGTTCGAGCACTACTGGAATTTTTTTGCCGAGGCACGCACGAAGCGCGCGGAACTGGCGGCCAATCTGGATTACGTCCACGGCGTCCTCGCCGACGGTGCAACGAAAGCCCGCACGCTGGCGCAAAAAGTTTTGAAACGCGCCCGCCAGGCGAGCGGATTGGAGTAAGCTTGCAAAAGCCGGGGAGCCGGTTAAGTTTTTCAACGTGAAACTGCTTTTGGACAATTTGCCTCCCAGCCTTGCCGGCAGCCGCAAGGTGCTGGCCGAATGTCTTGATGCCATCGGTCGCACCGGCACGGTGCGCGCGGTTTATCTTTTTGGTTCTCATGCGCGCGGCGACGCGCGGACGGACAGCGACGTGGACTTGTGCATTGTGGCCGACGATGCCGGGCGGCAGTTGCCGGCGGCGGCGCGCTGGCGCCGGGCCATGCGCGCCGTGTGGCCGCGTCCGGCTTTCACGCTCGTTCCCATTTCCCCCGCGCGCCTCGCCGAGAAGCAGGCGCGGCACGATCATTTTTTCGCCACCGTCCTCAACGAAGGAGTTTTGATTGCCACGGAAAACTGACTCCAACAATCCGGCGGACTGGCTTTTCCTGGCCGAGTCGGACGTAGAGGCCATCCGGCTGCTGGCGGAACGGGAAATCGGCCACCCAATGTGTCAAAGCAAACTCGCCGAGGCGCTGGAAAAAATCCTGAAAGCCGAACTTATCCGCGACGGCTGGTTTTTGGAAAAGACGCACGACCTTGAAATTCTCCTCGGGCACCTGCGGGCGCGTGGTTCCGAACTCGTGCCGCAAGTCGAGCCGTTGTGCGACGTGCTGGCGGAGGTTTATTTTTCCAACCGCTATCCGGGGTTTGACCTCGAAGACGCCGACTGGGCGGGCTTGCGCATCCGGCTGGAGCAGGTTTCCAAACTTCTCCAGGCCATCAAGGCCAAAATCCCGCCGGAAAAATGAATCCTCCCTCGTCGGCCCCCCGCCTGCGACTCCGCATCACGGCGGCGGCGGAAACCATCGTGCGCGGCGGGCATCCGTGGCTGTTTGCCGACAGCATCCATGAGTTGAACCGGGCAGGGGAGGCGGGCGAACTCGCCGTCATCTACGACCGCAAAGACAGGTTTCTCGCCGTCGGTTTGTTTGATCCTGATTCGCCCATCCGCGTCCGCATCTTGCACGCGGGCAGGCCGGCCACGATTGACGCCGCGTGGTGGCGGGCGCGGCTCGCCCAAACGCTCGCGCGGCGCGAAGGATTGTTTGGCGCGCAAACCACCGGCTACCGTTTGATTCACGGCGAGAGCGACGGCTGGCCCGGCCTCGTGCTGGACCGCTACGACACGACGCTCGTGCTGAAAATTTACACCGCCGCCTGGCTGCCGCGGCTGGATGAAGTCCTCGCGCTGCTCCAGGAAAAAATTCCGTGCGAACGGATTGTTCTGCGCCTGAGCCGGAATATTCAGGCCGCGGCGGAACGCCGAGCACCGTCTCGGCTCGATGGTGAAATAATTTATTCAAAACTGGCCGAGACGGTGCTCGGCGCTCCAATTATTTTCTCCGAGAACGGCATCCGCTTTGAGGCCGACGTGGTGCGCGGGCAGAAGACCGGTTTCTTCCTGGATCAGCGCGAGAACCGGCGCGAGGTGGAGACGCTCGCACGCGGCCGGCGCGTGCTGAATGCGTTCAGTTTTTCCGGCGGCTTCTCGGTGTATGCCGCGCGCGGCGGCGCAAAATCCGTGACCGATCTCGACATCAGCGCGCACGCCTTGGAATCGGCGAAACGGAATTTTGCATTGAACCAAAACTTTCCCGGCGTGGCGGCGTGCCGTCACGAAACCGTGCAGGCCGACGCGTTTGAATGGCTCGCGGCGGGCGGAGAAAAATTTGATTTGATCGTGCTCGACCCGCCGTCGCTCGCCAAGCGCGCGACGGAACGCGAAGGTGCGGTGCGCGCCTACGAACGCTTGAATTCACAGGGCATCGCAAGACTGGCTGCGGGCGGGATTCTCGTGGCCGGCTCGTGTTCCGCGCACGTCCCGGCGGTGGAATTTTTCGACGCGGTGCGGCGGGCGGCGCTGAAGTCGGGCCGGAAATTTACGGAGCTGAAAACCTTGCAGCATCCGCCGGATCATCCGGCGGGGTTCAAGGAGGCGGAGTATTTGAAGGTGATTTATCTGAAGTTTGCGGCGTGATTTGAGGTGGCGTCAGGCATCCTGCCTGACGTAGAGGGCGGCATCCTGCCGCCCGGAAAAAGCGGACGAATTATTTTGAACAACGAAGAAACAAAGTAACCAAGCAAACGCGAAAATTTCTTCGTTGCTTTGTTTCTTTGTTGTTCGAGTGCGTTTTCCCGCCGGGCTGGAAGCCACGGCTCTACGGCAGGCAAGATGCCCGCCGCTACCGTTGCATTTCACCGCGAGTGTTGCAGGAACCACGCGAACAGTTCCGGGTCCGCGTAGGCCTGCGTCCAGCAGTCGTGGCCGGCCTCGGGATAGACGGTGAATTTCACCTCGCGCACCTCGAGTTTTTTCAGGTAGTTGACCATGCGTTGCGATTCTTCCAGCGGCACGACCGGGTCTTTTGCGCCATGAAACGCCCAGACGGGCAGCCGCTTCAACTGCAGTTTATCCGCGAGATGCGCCGTGATGAAATCGCCGCCGCCGCAGATCGGCGCGATGGCCGCGAAGCGTTCGGGATGGCTCAAGCCGAGGCTCCACGTGCCGAAGCCGCCCATGCTGATGCCGGTGAGATAAACGCGGTTCTGATCCACGGCGTATTGGTTTTCAATGTCGTCGAGCAGCGCAAGCAGCAGATCGTTCGACCAGATTTTGCCGGCGGGACATTGCGGCGAGACGACGATGAAGGGGAAATTGGTCTGCGCGGTGTCAAGCTTCGGCGGGCCGTGCCGGGTGACGAGCGCGAGGTTGGTGCCGCGTTCGCCCGCGCCGTGCAGGAAAAAAATCAGCGGCCAGCGCTTCGCGGAATGGGCGTCGTAATCGGCCGGCAGGAAGAGCAGGTAGCCGGCGGCGAGCACTTGTTTGCGTTCGATGGAAAATTTTTGGGCGGTCTGGCTGGGTTTCATGGGGGAAGAATTTTTCAGGCTGGTGCAGGCGGCAAGCCCGAGCAGCAACGGCACAATTAGAATGAATCGTTTCATAGTTTTGAGTCTCCTCACGTCGGCGGCTACATGATTTTTAATTTCGGCAGATCCTGCGAGTCAATCAGGCCCACGGGTTCTTGCTTGGCGTTCACGACGATCAAGTCGTCAATGTTCCGCTCGTTGAAAATCTTCAGCGCCTCGACCGCCAGCGCGGCCTCGCGGATGCAGATGGGGTTCCGCGTCATGACGGATTTCAATGGCTGGGCGAGAAGATTTTCGTCCGCAGCCATGTGCCGGCGAAAATCGCCGTCGGTGAAAACGCCGATGAGTTTGCCGCGCGCGTTTACCACGGCCAGGCTGCCGGAGCGGGCGCGGGTCATCACCAGCAGGGCCTCTTTGACGGAAAGATTTTCCGCCGCGATGGCGTTGCGCTCGCCGGTGCGCATGATGTCGCCGACGCGCAGGAGCATGGCGCGGCCAATCGCGCCGCTGGGATGATACTTCGCAAAATCGCGTTGCGTGAAGCCGCGCGCCGCCAGCACGGCCATCGCCAGCGCGTCGCCCATGACGAGCATCGCGGTGGTGCTGCTCGTCGGCGCGAGGTTGAACGGGCACGCCTCCTGCGGCACTTTCACGTTGAGCGAAACATCGCTGTGCCGGGCGAGCGACGATTTCAAATTGCCGGTGAGCGTAATGATTTTGACGGAAAATCTTTTGAGCGCGGGCAGCAGGTTGAGCAGTTCTTCCGACTCGCCGGAATAGCTCAACGCGAGAACCACGTCGCCGTCATTGATGATGCCGAGGTCGCCGTGCAGCGCGTCCACGCTGTTGAGGACGACGGCGGTGGAGCCGGTGCTGGTGAGGGTGGCGGCGATTTTTTGACCGACGTTGCCGGATTTGCCGATGCCGACGATGACGATCTTGCCGCGCCGCTGCAGCATTGCCACGACGGTTTCCACGGCGGCATCGAACGCGGAATCGAGCAGCGCGCGGACGGCTTTGAGCGCGGCGAGCTCAATGTCGAAAACTTTTCGGGCCTGGGCGAGGTGCTTCATCCGCGGGAGCTTGCCCGCAATGGAAGCTGATTTCAACCGCGAAGAGTTTTGGTGGCGGCGGTTCACGGAGCGCCGAGCACCGTCTCGGCCGGTTGGAATGAGAATGACTTCGAGCCGGGACGGTGCCCGGCGTTCCGCCGGCCTTAGCGCACCTCGCCGCTGGCCGTGTATTGCTGCGTGACGCGCGAGAGGCGCTTGTTGTCGGCGCGGATCCGGGCAGCCATGGTGCGGGCGGTGGCCTGCAAAAAAGGCGTGGCGAGGGCAGGGGCTTCGCGTGTGAGGCGGTCGAAAGAAGTCGCGGAAATTTTCAGCAGCGTGCTGTTCACGTTCGCCACGACATCCGCCGAGCGCGGGCCGTGGTCGAAGAGCGCCAGGTCGCCGAAAAATTCACCGGGGCCGAACGTGGCGAGGATCGTCTCCTTGCCGCCGCTGATGAGGCGGGCGCGCAGTTCGCCGCTCATCACGAGAAACATGGACTCGCTGGTGTCGCCCTGGCTGAAAATCACCGCCCACTGCGGCGCTTCCTGCACTTCCAAAAATTCGGCCAGGTGTGCCAGCTGTGCGTCCTTGAGGTCGGCGAGAATCTTGATGCGGCGGAGCGAGCCGGGGGAAATCTTGCGGAACGGCGTGTTGAAATCCGCTTCGACGCCGAGGCCGAACATGTTTTTCAGCTCCAGGATTTCTGATGCGCGCTGCCAGTTGCCGGCGCTGCGCGCAAAAATCCAGGTGTCCGGCAGCACGCGCTCGTCCTTGATCCAGTCCAGCAGCACCGGCAGCTCGACCGGGCCGTAGGGCGCGTCATCAATGCCCCAGATGAAATAGATGTTGGCGGCAACGGCGGGTTCCATGGGGAAAGTTTTACCACCGTTCCGGCGAATTACAAAAGAAAAATGGCGTGCCCGGATAGGAAGGGTGCATCTTGACACTGTTCTTGGCGCAGCACCGGGAGCGCCGGCATCCTGCCGGCGAGTCAGCGTTCAAACCCCCAAGCACCCGCCGGCTGGAAGCCGGCGCTCCCAGTAGGAAACCACGCTCTGAAACCAATCAAACTCAAAAAACCAGAACAGTGTCAAGATGCACCCGGATGGGAACGGAGCGCGGCGGCTTCTCCCTCGCCCCGCGGAGGGGAGCGGGGGCCGCTACGGCCAAACTTCATTCCGGTTTTGGGGCCGCCCGCAAGCGCGCGGCTTCCGCGTCGGTCCAGTCCATGAGTTGCTTGCGCTGCGCTTCAGTCAGCCGCGCTTCGGGATGGAGGAGCGTGTATTTTTTCAGCGGCATCTGGCGGTAATCGAGAACTTCGTTGATGCGGTCCAGCTTTTTGGCGGCGCGGGCGGAATCCTCCGGCCACTCGGAAAAATTAAGCTTGTCGCGGCCTTCGTTCACGTCGCTGACGACGATCCAGGAGGCCGGCGCGATGCGGGAATAGAGCGGCCACCTGGTCTCGTAGGAATGGCAGTCGTAGCAGGCGGCGCGCAGCCGCGCGGTGATTTCCGCCGGCGGCGCGTTGGTGGCGGCGAGGTCGTTGACGACGGGCGGATTGGTGCGCGCGGGATTGGTGAGCTGCAGCAGCAGGAACACGATCACGAGCGCGCCGAAAATCCATTTCATTTTTTTCTTCATGCGAAGTCCGAAGACCCGCAATGAATAGGAAAAATTCCGGTGCGGGGCAAACTTTGTCGGCGTGATTTTCCGTCGGCTGGTCGCAGCCTGACCCGGTTCCGGAGCGCCGGGCATCGTCTCGGCAAGCTGGCAGCCAATGTTTCTTTCGGGCCGAGACGGTGCCCGGCGTTCCAGATGAAGCACAGCTTCCGGCGGGATCTCAACTGGCGGGAAGGCGGGCGGTCTGGATTTTACTGCGGAGGACGTGGATGAGCGCCTTGACGGTCAGCTCGATGAAGAGAAAAGGTTTGCCGATGAAGTCGTTGCCGCCGGCCATGGTGGAGCTGGTGCGGTTGTCGAAGTCGTTCAGGCTGGTGACGAAGACGACGGGGGTTTTCTTATGCTGGGGCAGGGCGCGGAGCTTGGCGCAGAGTTCGTAGCCGGTCATGACGGGCATGTCCACGTCGAGGAAGATGAGGTCGAATTCATTTTCCGTCAGGAGCTGCAGCGCCTGGAGCGGGTCGTCCACGTTGACGGACTTGAGCTTGGCTTTTTCCAGCGCATAGACGATGGCGCGGCGGGAGATGGCCTCGTCATCCACGACGAGAATTTTGGAGACGGGAATCTCCTGTTTTTCGGGCAGCGTGCCTTTTTCAAAGAGGACGCCGAGAAAATCCACCGCCGTCGCGATGGTGCGGATGCTGGAGGCGTTGATGTTTTTCGGCTTCTCATAGACTTCCTTGAGCAGGGCCTCGAACGCGGAGGACATGTGCGCGATCTGCACGAGGCCGGCGATGCCGGCGTTGCCGTTCAGCGCGTGGACCTGGCGGTAAAGTTCATAGACCTGCTTGAGCCGGAGCATTTCATTCTCCGATTTGACGAGCGCCTGCATTCCGCTGCGGAGCGAAAACAGCGTGGCCGGCAGGTTGTCAATGAACGTTTTTCGCAGGTCGGCCTGGAACGCGGCGTCGCTTTCGGCGGTGAGCGCGGCGGATTTGGAAGGGATGACTTCGGCGGTGGACGGCTGCTTTTGGGTCATCGCGCCGCTGTCACCGATGGTGAGGCGGACGACTTCGATGACGTCCTTGGGCGTGCAACTGGCCTTGGACAGGCATTTGTTGGCGCCCGCGCGCCATGCATCCTGGATCAAGTTCGTCAGGTAGGTGTTGGAAAAAACGATGATGGGAATCTTGGCGAAATCCTGTTCGCTGCGGACTTCCTTGATGACGTCCACGCCGGAAATGCCGGGCAGCATCAGGTCGAGGATGATGACCTGCGGATGGAAGGTGCGCATGATGCGCAGGCCGGATTCGCCGTCGCCCGCGACCTCGACCCGGTAGCCCTCGACGGCGAGCTTGTTGCGATAGACGTTCGCCACGATCTGGTCGTCCTCGATGATTAAAATATTTTTCATGCGGGTTGCAAGGTTCTAAAGACCGGGGCCAGCTCCGGGTTGGCTTTTAAAAATTCCTGGACGCGGGCGTATTTATGGTTCGCATTCTCGCAGATTTCCGCCGCGCCCGTCAATGTGCCGGCCGCGCCGAGTTTTTCCAGCTCGCGCAGTTTCGGGACGAGGTGCGTCATGCCGAGCGTCGCGCTGGCGCCCGCGCAACTGTGCGCCACGCGCCGCAGCGCGTCGGCGTTGTGGTCGCGGATGGCGGCCTGCATCTGCTCGAAATTCTTGTGCGTCTGCTTGAGATACATCTCGACGAGTTCGCGCAGGCTGTCGTTGTTGCCGTCGGTCAGGTCCATCATGCGGTCCATGTCCACCGGCGGTTCGGCGGCGGCGGCTTCCCCGGGCTTCGCCGGCTTCGTTTTTGATTCCAGAAAAACTTTTCCGCCCCAGCGTTCGAGCATGTCGCGGAGATCTTTTGGGCGGACGGGCTTGGACAGGTAGTCGTCCATGCCGGCGGCGATGCACTTCTCTCGGTCGCCGGCCATGGCGTGGGCGGTCATCGCGCAGATGATGATGCGCGACTGGTAGTTGAAATGGTCGCCGCCCATCTGGCGTTTGCGCAGCATCCGCGTGGCCTCCAGGCCGTCCATCTCCGGCATCATCACGTCCATGAAAATAAAATCGAACGGCTGGCGGTCGAGCAAATCCAGCGCCTCGCGGCCGTTGCCGGCGACTTCCGGCGCGTAGCCGATCTGCTGCAAAATCCGCACGGCCACCTTCTGGTTGATGGCGTTGTCGTCCACGACCAGGATCCGCAGCGGCAGCGATTCCGCCAGCGGTGGCGCGGCCTTGACCGGTTCCGGCGTGCGGGCCGGGTTGCGGAGGTTCAGGAGCGCGTGTTCCAGGGCGGCACACAGTTGGGCCGGCTTCACCGGCTTGTGGACCGAGTGGGCGAAAACGATCCGCACCTCCTCCGAGCCGCTCTTTTTTTTGCCGAGCGGCGTGAGCAGGACCATCGGCATCATGGCGGCGCCGGGAAGTTTTTGGATTTCCGCCGCGACGGCCAGGCCGTCCAGCCCTTGCAGATGCAGGTCAATCATCGCGAGGTCAAAGTGCGTGCCTTTGCGGATGAGGTCCAGCGCCTGCGCGGAATTTTCCACCGCCTGCGGCAGCATGCCCCAGAGCCGGCACTGGTCGAAGAGCACGTTGCGGCTGGTGGCGTTGTCGTCGAGGATCAGTATTTTCAGGTCGGCGAGGCGCGCGATCTTGCCGGTGTGCGGCGGCGGCTTGGAATCCGGCGGCACGGTCACGTTCACCGTGAAATGAAAGGTGGAGCCTTCGCCGGGCACGCTCTCGGCCCACATTTTTCCGCCCATCAGCTCCACGAGCCGGCGGCTGATGGTGAGGCCGAGGCCGGTGCCGCCGTATTTGCGCGACGTGGAGACATCGGCCTGCGTGAACGGACGAAACAGTTTGGCAAGGCGGTCGGGCGCAATGCCGATGCCGGAATCGCGCACGGTAAAATGGAGCCGCAGGGCGCCGGGATTTTCCAGCTCCCCCGGGGCGGGCATCAGTTTCTGCACCCGCACAAAAACCTCGCCGCGCTCGGTGAACTTCACCGAGTTGCCGACCAGGTTCACCAGCACCTGCCGCAGCCGCTGCGCGTCGCCTTCGACGAGGGTGGAAATCCGTTCGTCCGTCTGGTAGCCCAGGTCAATCTGCTTGTCGAGGGCGCGCGAGGCGAGCAGGTCCAGCGATTCCTCGATGCAGTTGCGCAGGTCGAACGGCCGGCATTCCAGTTCCATCTTGCCGGCTTCGATTTTGGAAAAGTCGAGGATGTCGTTGATGATCTTCAACAGCGACTCGCTGCTGTGGTGGATCGTGTCCAGGTAGCCGCGCTGGTCGGGCGTCAGCGACGATTCCATCATCAGGCCCGTCATCGCGATGACGCCATTCATCGGCGTGCGGATTTCGTGGCTCATCGCCGCGAGGAATTCGGACTTGGCGCGCGAGTTCGCCTCGGCGGCGCGGCTGGCCTCGGTGAGTTCCTGCTGACGCTGGAGCATTTCCTCCAGCCGGCGTTTCACCTGGACGCCGCCCCGCAGCCGCGCGCGAAAAATGGCGTTGCCTTCAAACGGCGCCTGGATGAGTTCGTTCAGGCCCAGGTCAAACGCCCGCAGCACCGCCGTCGTGTCCGTCGCCAGCGCAAACGCGATGGTGAAGACCGGCGTGGGGAGCGGATTATTTTTCAATTGCCGCAGCAGGTTGAGGCTGTCGGCTTCGGAAGTTTTCAAGTCCAGCAGCAGCAGATCCGGCGGATGCGTCTGCAGCGAGCGCAGCACTTCCGCATAGGTGGCGGCAAAGCCGATGCTGCCGCCGTCCTGCCGGACCGCCAGCGAAATGGTGTCCACAAGCTTGGCATCAGTGCCCAGCAGCAGGGCTTGAAATTTGTTTGAATTCATGTCGGCGCGCCGGACCTCTGCCGGGAACGTGAAGATTTAGCAGGTTCTGCGCCGACCAGCCAGCCGATTTTTAAAATTCAATCTCAAAGAATCATTGCTGGCCTCCGTCTCCGCCGATAAACTTTTTCCATGTTGCCAACCGTCTCCGAGCCTCGTGCGGGGCCAGCCGACGCGGTCCGCGAGGCGCACCTCGCCGCCTGCCGCTTCATGTTGCACGCCCGCCTGCTCGATGACAAATTTGCCGCCCTCTACCGCGCCGGAAAAATCCACGGCGGCGTTTTCCTCGGTCGCGGCCAGGAGGCCTTGAGCGCCGCCCTCGGCGTTTCGCTGCGGAAAACCGACGTGTTCGCGCCGCTCATCCGCGACGCCGCCGGCCGGCTGGCGTTCGGTGAAACCACCCTGGACGCCGTGCGCACCTATCTCGGCTCGTCGCTCGGCCCCATGCGCGGACGCGACGGCAACGTCCATCGCGGCCGGCCCCACGACGGCCTGCTGCCCATGATCAGCCATCTCGGCGCGATGATTTCCGTGGTGAACGGCGTTTTGTTTGCGCGGCGCATGAAGGGAATTTCCGGCACCGTCGGCGCGGCCTGTCTCGGCGATGGCGCGACCTCCACCGGCGCGTTTCACGAGGCGCTCAACCAGGCCGCCGTCGAAAAACTCCCGCTCGTCATGGTCGTGGCCGACAACCAATACGCCTACTCCACGCCGACCACGAGCCAGTTCGCCTGTGAAAGTCTTTCGGACAAGGCCGTCGGCTACGGCATCGGTTCCCACACGGTGGACGGCACGGACTTGACCGCGTGTTTGAAAGTGGTCGGCGCGGCCGTCGCCCAGGCGCGGGCCGGGGAAGGCCCGCAACTCGTCGTCGCCAAGCTGCTCCGCCTCTGCGGCCACGGCGAACACGACGACGCGAATTACATCGTGCCCGAATTAAAAAATTCTTCACTTGGCCGCGACTGCCTGAAAGTTGCCGAGGAAATTTTGCTCCGCCACCAATGGACGGACGCCGCGACGATTGCGACGTGGCGCAGCCAGATCATCCGCGAGATCGAGGAGGCCGTCGCCCAGGTGCAGCGCGAACCCGCGCCCGACCCCTTCGCCGAGGAATGGCGCGCGATTGCCTCCGAACATTTGAGCGAAACCCATGAGCAATAATTTCAGAACATCCAACAACCAACATCCAACCCCGAACATCCAATGTCCGGCAGTGCGGGAGCCTTGGGCGTTGGATGTTGGATGTTGGATGTTGGATGTTTCCCCTTCCTTTCCCGCATGAGCATCACCTATCTCGAAGCCATCCGCGAAGCGCAGGCGCGCGCCTTGCGTGACGACCCGCGCGTATTTATTTACGGCCAGGATGTCGGCGCGTTCGGCGGCGCGTTCAAGGCCACCAAAAATCTCGCGAAGGAATTTCCCGGCCGCGTTTTGGATGCGCCCATTTCCGAGGACGCCATGATCGGCCTGGCGGTCGGCGCGGCGATTGAAGGCATGAGGCCGATCATCGAGATGCAGTTCGCCGATTTTTCCACCGTCGGTTTCAACCAGATCGTCAACCAGGCCGCGACGCTGTTCTGGCGCACGAATGTTTCCTGTCCCATCACCGTGCGGCTGCCGTTCGGTGGCACGTCCGGCAGCGGGCCGTTTCACAGCCAGTGCATCGAGGCGATCTACGCGCATTATCCCGGCCTCATCGTGCTGACGCCCGCCACCGTCGAGGACGCCTACGCCATGCTGCTCGAGGCCGTGGCCATTGACGACCCGGTGATTTTCTGCGAGCACAAATTTCTCTATTACCATCTGAAGGCGGAAAAACTTCCGAGCGAAGCTTTGCCCATCGGCAAGGCGCGCATCGCCCGCGAAGGCCGCGATCTCACCATCGTCACCTACAGCGCGATGGTTCACGAATCACTCGAAGCCGCCACCGAACTTTCCGGCGAAGGCTGGGAGATTGAAGTCGTGGATCTGCGCTCCGTGAAACCGCTCGACACCGACACCGTCATGGCGAGTGTGGCGCGCACGGGGAAACTGCTCTGCGTCGGCGAAGCCTGGCCGTGGGGCGGCGTCACTGCCGAAATCATCGCGCGCGTCACCTGCGAAGGCTACGGCCTGCTCGACGCCCCGCCGCAGCGCCTCAACGCCAAGGACACGCCCGTGCCGTATCATCCGAATCTGTGGGCCGCGCACCGCCCGACGGCGCGCACCATCGCGGCGGCGGCGAGAAATTTGCTTCGTTCGTAAAATGAAACCGCAAACCAAAACGAGAATCGCAGATGGCGGATGGAGAATGGAATCGTTACACTATCCTCCATCCTCCATCCTCCATCCTCGCGTTTAAGCCATGCCCTCCATCCCCATCATCATGCCCCAGCTTGGCGAATCCATCGCCGAGGCCGCCATCATCAGCTTCCTCGTCCAGCCCGGCGACCATGTCGAGGCCGACCAGGATTTGATCGAAGTCGAGACCAACAAGGCCACGATGACCGTCACCTCGCCGTGCAAAGGCCGCATTGAAAAATTCATCGTGCAGTTGAACGAGAGCTATGCCGTCGGCGCCGTGCTCGGCCAGATCGAGGCCACCCAGGAAGAACTCGCCCGGCTCGGTCTGGACGCTCCCACGCCGGCGAACACCGAGACCGAGCGTATTTCCAAATCCGATTCCGACCGCCGCAGCGGCCGCGTCCAGCCGACCATCCGCGGCCTGCCCGTGCCCGCGAACGCCGCCGGCGCCAGCTATCTTTCGCCCCGGCTCAAGGCGCGCATGGACGAACTCGGCCTGCACGCCGCCGACCTCGCGGGCGTGGCGGGCAGCGGCGCGGCGGGCCGCGTGACCGTCGAGGATTTCGAGAAATACATCGCCAGCCTCGACAAACACAAGATGAGCGACGCCTCCTCCATGCGCGTCGCCGTGGCCGATGCCATGCGCCGCAGTTGGACGCGTCCGCTCGCCACCGTCGGCCTGCCCGTGCAACTCGACGCCGTCCTCGCGCATCGCAAGGCCTCGAATCCAAAGCCCGGCCCCGCGCTTTACGCCTTGCGCGCACTGGCGATTGCGCTCGCGGAAAATTCCGCCGTCGCCGGGCGCCTCGTCGGAAATAAAATCATTCATCCGTCCTCCATTGACGTGGGCTTCGCCGTGGAGGCCGATGACGGCGTGCTCGTTCCCGTCATCCGCAACGCCGATAAAAAGCCATTGAAAGATCTGGCGCAACGCTACAACGAACTCGTCGAACTCGCCCGCGCGCGGAAACTTCCCGCCGACGCCACCGGCGGCTCCATCGCCACCGTCACGAACTTCGGCACGTTCGGTCTCACCTGGGCCACGCCGATTCCGCTGCCGGAGCAGACGCTCGTGCTGGGCATGGGCGCCGGCCGGCGGATGCCGCATTGGGACGAGGCGAAAGGACAATTTGTCCCGGTCATGGAAGCCAATTTAACTTTGAGCTTCGACCATCGCGTGCTCGACGGCGGCGCGGCGGGACGTTTGCTCCAGCGCATCGCGCAACTGATCAGCGAGCCGGCGAAGTTGTAGGACAGGCGTCGCGCCTGTCTCACCTTAAAAAAAATTCCGAAACGTTGGATCGCCGATGTTCGACCAGGCGCGCGGTGGTTCAGTCAGAGACAGGCGCGACGCCTGTCCTACGGTTGAATCCACTTCGTGTAAGCCCGTTCGCCGAAGTATTCGTAGCCTTTGCCCGCGTCCGCCGTGCCGGAAAGGAGCGCGTGGATGAAACCGTTGCGCTCGACTTGAACGGTGTGAAAAATTTTATGCTCCGGGTTTTCCTTCATCAGAAATTCAATCCGCCCGTCCAGCGCGGAAAAAGTTTCCAGCCCGCCGTTCGTCGTGCTGATGAATTGAAATTGCGCGCCGAGGTCGCGAAGCATCACCTGGCTGCGGCCCCACGTTCCGCCGGCTTCGCTCACGAACGATTTGCCGTTCAGCAGCCCCAGATAATCCTGATACGCCAGCACGCAGAGATAGTTTTCGCCGGCAGCCGCCAGCCAGTTTTTAATTTTGTCCGCGTGGAGTTTTGAGTCGTAGCCGTAATTGCTGTCGAGAAACGCGAGGCGCTTCACGTCGTCGGGAATTTTTTCCACCGCGTTCAGGTAGCCAAAAATCAAACTGCCGCCGCCGCTGTGGCTGGCGAGCACCACCTCGGTTTTGTTCGCTGAAAAAATTACGCGCACGCCATCGAGAATTTCCGCGATGCGCGCGTCGGAATATTTTTTGCGCCACGTCGGCCAGCTTTTCATCCCCGCTTCGAGATACGCAACGACGATGGTTTTGTTCGTGATGACCTGTCGCAGCCACCGCGTCTGCGCGCCGATGTGCTGGATGTTAAAATGCCAGTCATCGCCCGGCTGCAAAATTTTTCCGATGCTCTGCTCAATCGTGTTGCCGTTCGGCAGCGCATAAAAAAACAGCAGCACCGGCTGGTTGGTTGCAAAGGATTCCCGGGCCGGAGCCTTGATGACGATCCGCACTTCGTCCGGCAATTGAATCTCGCGAATCATCTCGCCGAAGTTTGTGCTGGCGGAAAACAGTCCGGGAAACGCCGGAACGCCGAGCACCGTCTCGGCTCGTTGATTTGGCTTTTCCCATCGAGCCGAGACGGTGCTCGGCGCTCCATTCGTCGCATAAGTCGCACGGGTCACCACCCCTTCATCGCTGATAAGCCCGCACAACTTCGGATCAGCGAGCACATCCGCCACACTTTTCTTCCCGCCGTTCACCAACATGGTCTGTGAAACCAGCCGGATGCCGTGGCTGTAATCCACCCACGCCGCCGCGTGGCCAAGGTAAAGCGGCTGGATCGCCACGCCGTTCGTCTGATGCCAGCCGTAGATTGCGACCTTGTTCGTCACCGTTGCCAGCCGCGTGGAAATCACCACATCTTTTTTGTGTCCGGCCACGAGCGCGCCGAGCGGATGCAAATTTGTCAGCGCCGTGCGTTGCGCGTGAATCGTCTCATTGATTTGCGCGAAGACCGGCACAGTTGTCATCGCGGCTGTCGGGGGAATCGGCGACGGCACCAGCTTCACTTCCGCCGCCGCATAAATCGCATCCGCCATTTTGCGCGTCGGCAGAACGCAGCCGAGCTTGTCCGCGATGATCTGGGCGGTGTTTGGTGAAATCGGCGCGAGGAAATAATCCTCATCCGAACCGACCGCGAGATAATCCGGCGCGGCGAAAAATGTGGCGATGTTGGTTTGGCCATCGGCGACATTTGTGACAATGACGGGACAAAACTTTCTTTGAAACGCGGGAAGGTTGCCGGCAAAAACTTCTTCCATCACCGCCTGTTCACGATGGGAAAAATCCAGCGCCGAGATTTTTTGGATGAAGTCACTGCCACTGGGCGCATTCGTGGCGCGCGGCGGCAGTGAGAGGCTTTGGGCAAAGCCGCTGCTTACGCACCAAATCAAAATGACAGCCAATCGCTTCAAAATGAAACGGCCGTTCTCCCTCCCCATGAACTGCAGCCGAAAAGCCCTGCAACCTTTTGTTGCATATGCGACAAAAGGTTGTCTGGGTCCGTTCAGGGGTTCAACGCGCGAAATTCCAGTTCGGGGAATTCTCACCCTGACCCTCTCTCCTCCGAGGGGAGAGGGGACCGCCGCTGGTTGCTTTCGGATTTTGTTTGGCCGTGAAGCCGAATTCAGCCGTGGATTGTATTCAAAGCTGGGAACGATTCCTCCGCTCCCGGCGGGCGAGGGCCGGGGTGAGGAGAAACGCAGCGGCTCAAACATCTTTGCGCGGGAACAGCGGCGCGGGTTCACCAATCGTTTGTCCCGGTTGCAAACCGCCCCACGTCGCGGCGTCCATCTTGTCCGGCGAGCCGGTCAGGCCAAGCTGCGCGTAAATCTTCGTCGAAGTTTCCGGCAGAAACGGCCAGAGCAACACCGCCAGCACACGGCAGGCTTCGACGAGGTTATACAAAACTTCATCCAACCGCTGCGACTGCGCCGGGTCTTTGGCGAGTGTGAACGGCCTGGTCTGATCCACGTATTGATTGGCGCGATTGATGAGTCCCCAGATGCTTTGCAGCGCGGATTGAAGCTGGCTTTGCAGGAACAACGCGCGCGTTTCGTCCGCCGCCTTCGCCGCGTCCGCCGCAAGTTCGTTCGAGCGCGCGGGCACGACGCCGTTGCGATAACGCTTGAGCATCGAGAGCGAACGGTTGACGAGATTGCCGAGGCCGTTCGCGAGTTCGGCCTGGTAGCGCGAGCGGAAACCGGCGTCCGTCCAGTTGCCGTCCGGGCCGATGTCGAGTTCGCGCAAAACGTAAAAGCGCAAGGCGTCCACGCCCCATTCATTGATGACCGCAATCGGATCAATGACGTTGCCGGTGCTCTTGCTGATTTTCG